>JABEVJ010000078.1 GCA_013043985.1 Legionellales bacterium
ATTCGCCGTTGCTTCGGCAATGAGTTTCGCTTTATCTTTATTGACGCCTAAAACACGGGTCAGATAAAAATACAATAAAACACCACTTTCACCGTCCCACAAATCTTCTCCATCGTTCTCACGCGCTGAGTCGTGGAAAAGCGCCGCAATCTGCAAAAGTTTAATATCTTCTGCCGTTAGTTTTTTAGCTTCCTCATCACCATGTCTTCGATATAATTCAACAAATACAGGTACATAGAGCGCAACACGTGAAGTATGTTGAATGCCATGCGCTATCCGTGCAATTTCAGATGCTGGCTGACCCTTTCGATTAGGATAATCGTATTGGTAGATATGAGAAAATGCCCATGCGGCATGTTGGCCGATTTCAGACTCCAGACGCAAAGAGACATCCCTGTTTTTCATGAAACTGGCAATATTTAATCTTTTTCTTTTTATTAGTGACTCAAGTGAGATGAGCCCTAGGTCATTATCATCGTCAACCTTGCTGTTTTGAATAGCATTTTGTCCAAGATCGCCCACATTGTGAATAAGTGCCAAAGTACTAAAGAATTTGATATTTTCTTGATTGAATTCTGATTTTTTCATTAAGATTTCCCTTATAAAAGTGTCACCTACAAATTGAGGCGTGATTTGATAACGTTCTTGAATGCAGCTCCTTAAATAGGAACTATTTCAACAAACAGGAAGAATTCGTTAAGCAATCTATATTTTATACTTTATTTGTTAATGAAAGATTAATTGAGACTTGAGTTATCTCACTTGTTTCCAATAATTGATTAATTGAGGCTGCACGCTCTTCATGAAGAGGCAGTTTTTTATCCAACGCCTTAATCAATGATAATGTTTTTGGCTCCAGGTCATCCCTCTCTTGTTTTAGGAGTAAAAAATTACCCAGAAAATCGTTAAATTTTTGGATCAGTGTATAGCATGACAATTCGACCTTGGAGCGTAAACAATAATCCAATAAATTGACTATTTGCATTAGCGAGCCATAATAATTTCTAGTATCGATACCTTTTACAAAACTCTGACACTTTTTGCTCCATTGCTTTTCAATAATACGCATCTGAGATTGGCTAAATCGATCACTTGGAGTACGTTTTTTCAAGTTAATCATAATCAATTCATACCACCTGTGTATGCTGATTGCATTACTATCTACATCTATATTCATTACCAATTCGAACAAATCAAGATTGTTATCATTGAAAGGAAACATGCTGGATAATACAGAAATAGGTGCCATATCCAGTAATGACATACGTTGTGCTTGAATTTTTTTGTCAATTAAATTCATTACTTCTTTTTTTTCATATCGATTGATCAGCAAACAAAATCTCAAATAAAATCTGATGTCTTCTGATAGAACGGGTAAAATAAGATCAATTTTATCTAAAATACAGCTTTTTGTTTTCTCATTGATTATTTCAGTTGACAGCATGTTCTCAATCTTCAAAAAATATGAACGTAGTCGAGAAGAGGGTCTGTCAATCAGCCCACTGGTAAGGCTGTTGATGACAAATTCACATATTGAATTTACCTCATTAGCCATTTCATCTGAAAAAATATCGAATGTACTGATAAATGCAGTTAAATTGATAAATGAATCATCCTGAAACGGTGATTTCAGGAAAGTGCCATCACTGATTTTCTGATTGATTTCAGCAAGAGCTTTTTTCACACAAGTCAAAGCCCGCTGTTTGATGATATCTCCAATATCAGTGAGGTTATATCTTTTTGCCAGGAAATACAGCTTCACTGCATACGTATCAAAAAAAATTGGCACCAAGAGTTCGCCTACTCTAATATTTTTATCGAAATTTACATTGAGTTTTTTTATTAAATCAATGGTTAGTTCATCAACTGATTTTTCATTTTGACCGGACAATTTTGTTTTTTGTTCATTAAAGAAAAGTTGAGAATCAGACCGATTCAACATTTCAGCTATTTCAGTATGTAGTTTATCTTGACAGGCATCCTTAAGTACTGGATTATTCAATAAAAAATTAAAAAATTCTTGTGAAAAAATAGTCAATTCACCCGTATTTATTTTTTCAACCATTTTCTTGGCTTGAAATTCGATGATTTCCTCTCTTTTACTGTTAATTGCGAAATCAATTTTCTGTCTGAGATGTTCAGGATAATTTCCATCAGATGGAGAATTCATTTTAATTAATGTGTTTTTCCTGTTTGAATACATGCTATGTATTTTTATTTCGTCAGTACTTATCGAATCTATTTTATATTTTAGCTCTTCGTTTTTTAGATAGTCACCGCACATTTCAGCCCACATGGCGATCAAATTTTCGTCAGTCAGTTCAACCTCTTCTACCTTCCTTATTTTGTTATGAATAGCTGAATATTCAAATAGAGGTAATGATGAAACACTTCCAAAACGCTCAATAAATTTTTCTGTTCCAGTCTGCTCTCCAAATTCAACAATATAATTTGTTTTCATTTCCTGATATTGCATTTGGTATTGTTTTTGTAAATAAACTGCCTGCAAAATCGGTGAATAAACATGTGCAGAATAAGGGCTTGTTAAAGTAACTGCATTGTAGTGATTAGGATCGTTTGAATAATAGATTGCATCATAATGGGTTACGTCATATAAAATTTCATTGTGAATGGATGCAAAATTCATCCTTTGAAATTGAGTTGCCCCCCCGCCAAGTTTTAATTTTTCATGTAATTGAAAAAGTTTCTCTTTAGCTACGTTCCCTTTTATGCTGTTTTTATAATTTTTTTTCTTCATTCCTGAGTTAATATCTGTTTCAGCTACTTCGCTGACAGCCTCTACCTCTGGAGATACAATTAAAAATCCCGCACTTGAATACAAACCAGCACCATAACCAAGCATCGAAACAGAGCGCAGTGGATTGCCTTTTTTTTCTCTACTATTACTGCGTGTAGCAATACCTTTTTCCCGCAGTGTTTTACGTATTTCTAATGCAGCATGGGTTTCGTCAGAATATTTATTGGTTATAGCAGATGGACTGGCAATGCCCCTACCTAATATCAATCCTTCGCGCAATGCTGATTTCATGTTGTCTTCGTCAAGTCCTTTTTCTGCCTGCCAGGGAGTTAAATCAACCAGATTGGTCTGTCTCAATTCTTCTTCCGACAGCAATTTTTTCAGGACAGTATGTAAAATGCGATGCGTATTTTTATCAATACTGCCCATGCAACGAAAATATGCATTTTCATTTTCATATTTTTTCTTGATGCCAGCATTTGCTCGCTGATAGGAATCACCCTGGATCTCAATCAGACTTCTTGCTTCAAGAATAAGATGTGCCATTTCTTCCAATGCAAGACTATTATTTTGGCTGGCAATTTCTTGATAAAAATCAAGATATTTTGCATCAAAAGCTGCTCTTGCCCTTATAATGTCAAGGCAGTCAGCATCATGAATGATTTTCTGATAAATATTTTTTTGCAAAGGTACTTCAAGCTTTCTATTTCCCCAAACCACGTTACCTGCGTTGTCTTCATTGATTTCAAAATACTTTTCGGCATTTCCATCTTTATTCGCCGTTGCTTCGGCAATGAGTTTCGCTTTATCTTTATTGACGCCTAAAACACGGGTCAGATAAAAATACAATAAAACAC
>JABEVJ010000079.1 GCA_013043985.1 Legionellales bacterium
TGACAATTGGTTCTTTGGCTGCAAAAAGAGAATAATCGGTAAAAATTTGTTCTTATTCTCGTTAAATAGCTTGCTATTCGCCTCAAATAAGAACAAATTCTTCCTCGATTCTCTCTTTTTTCGCTTCAAAGAACCAATTGTCAACAGACCCTAGTCGCTGTCGCGTAATGAGTTCAAAAGATGTGTAGCCCTCAATCCGCCTGCAAAAGAAGTAATTATTTCATCATTTATTCATCATTCGATAAACTTTAACGAACGCTGGATTGGCAGGCGGACTGAGGGACAATCAAGCGTTACCCCTCAGTAAGTCTGCAAATACAAGTGTTCGTTTAAGTTCATTTTATCCATAGATTAATTGTCAACCATCCAATCTAAAGCCTTTTCCCCTAAGACATCCAATCCCGTAGAGCCTGAATTGCTTCTGAAATATGACTGACAGGGGCAATCTGCATACCCTCTATCCCTTGTTTTGGACTATTGGATTTTGGAATAATCGCTCGTTTAAAACCGTGTTTTCCTGCTTCCCGTAATCGTTCCTGACCACTTTGTACGGGTCTAATTTCACCTGCTAAACCGACCTCACCAAAAACAATCAAATCACTCGGTAATGGTTTATCACACAAACTCGAAAAAACGGCAAATAAAATCGCTAAATCGGCTGCTGTTTCAGAAAGACGCACGCCACCGACCACATTAATGAAGACATCCTGATTAAACGTCGCAACTTGAGCATGGCGATGTAAAACAGCAAGCAAGATAGCCAGCCGGTTTTGCTCTGTACCTGCGGTAACGCGTCTTGGGTTAGGGGCATGAGAATCATCAACGAGTGCCTGCACCTCAACTAATAACGGCCGGCTCCCCTCCCAGGTTACCATCACCACACTTCCTGAAACCGATTGATCATAGCGCGACAAAAATAAAGCAGATGGATTGCTGACTAAACGCAATCCCTTGTCAGTCATGGCAAACACACCAAGTTCGTTGACCGCTCCAAAACGGTTTTTGATGGCGCGAACAACGCGAAAACGGCTGTCTTTTTCACCTTCAAAGTATAAAACTGTATCGACCATATGTTCCAAAACACGAGGACCAGCAAGCGTTCCATCTTTGGTGACGTGACCCACAAGAAAGATCGCAGTATGGCTTTGTTTTGCAAAACGCACCAATTGAGCAGCACTTTCGCGAACCTGGCTGACACTGCCCGGAGCAGATTGCAGCATCTCGGTATAAATCGTCTGAATGGAATCAATCACCATAATGCGTGGTTTTTCATGGTGTGCAATTGCTAAAATTTGTTCGACCTGTGTTTCTGCTAGCAACTTTAGGTGCTCACAGGGCAAGTCAAGACGCTGAGCACGCAAAGTCACTTGTTGGAGAGATTCCTCTCCTGTGACATAGAGTGAGGGTAAATGCACGCTCATATGAGCTAACGTTTGCAGTAACAGTGTTGACTTACCAATTCCCGGATCGCCGCCCAGCAGAACAACCGAACCAGGCACCAATCCCTCACCCAGCACCCTATCAAGTTCAAGCAAGCCAGTTGGCATACGGGCTTGCTCTTTTAGCTCAACATCTTGCATACGGGTGACTTTGCCATTGACAGCAGCTGCATAGCCTGTATTTCCTGCAGAGCGAGCACTCGCAGGTGTGATGCGCTCTTCTTGCATTGTATTCCAGGCACCACAATCAGTACACTGCCCTGCCCATTTGGCAGCTGTACCTCCGCAGGCCTGGCAACGAAAAAGGGTTTTATTTTTCAAAATTATGAACTAATTACATGCCACTGTGCACTTGGATCACGACAAGCTGAGCCATAAACCTGCTGGGTTTTGCCGCTAATAAGCGCACTGACTGTAAAATCACGACACGGCTCACCTGTCGAGCTGGTGTAGGTGCGCGTTGGGGTGAGAGTATAAGATGTATTTGAATTGGCATTCGTCCAAGCGGAAGTTTGCCCTGTTTTTTGTGTTTCGAGCACTTGGTTGACTCTAGTATTATCACTATCATCCATCGCTTTTCCTACATTACTGCCAATACTTCCCCCCACCATGGTGGATGCAGAGTTTGCAACAGTAGTTCCAACTGGTTTCCCTGTTGTTGAAGTGACCGTTGTCGATGTAGTGGTCTGAGCGGAAGGTGTCACGGCGGTTGAATTGACATTCATTGTATCAACTGGAGCTGGATGGCTGTTTGTGTTCATCATGCTCGTGCAGCCTGCAGCAGATAGTGCTGTCATAGCAGTTAACGATAGGGTCTTCAATAATTTCATGGTCATATTCCTTATTTCTAAACAATAGAGATACTCGATGCACATGGGTTTTCGGTTTTTGTCATCAGCATTCAGTATATACTAGTACAAAGTTGTTTTAAAATTATTTTGATAGGCTAACGAAATTGACTCAGCGGTTGAAATAATAATTTCTGGGCTGTCCTTGCTTTTGTATTTTCCTAAATTTTCCAGTTTTCGTTGGGTATTTTGCATTCCAGCTTCAAAATTTAGCCACTTTATAGTTTTATTAGCAAAAAATTTTGGTTCTGCATCTAAATAGGCGTTTTCATCCCTGGGAAATCCCAGAATATCCAAATTAGTACGATCAAAGCCAAAACCAATGATAATCAATTCCTCTGCTTGTTTTATGATTTCAACAATTCGTTTATTTCTACTCCGTGCCTCAGAAATAGTTCTAATTCCATTTTCTTTATCCTGCGAATTTTCAATTGCAGCCATAAAACGTTTTCTATTATCTTCTGGTGTGTTTTGAGTGTAATTGCCATAATGCTCAAGCGAGGATGGCTCATGAATCTGGCCATAGACATGAATAATGCGAGGGTTTTTATTGGTAAGAAATTTACGCGGTAAATCACCTTGTTTAAACCGCTCTGTCATATTTAGACGATTAAATAGATAAAAATCCAAACTTACGTCATAGTTGAATGTAATAAAATGACATTGATTAGCTAAAATCGCATCAACTGCATCATCTTCTATCTCTGAAGTCAATTCATTAAATAAACAGGAATACCAATTGTCATAACACATATGACCAAGTAGTGCTTTGTCCTCACATTTCAACAATACATAGGCCGTCATGATATTGCCCACCTCTGCATAACTGGGGTTATCATGCAAAAAAGTGTCGATAGATAGGGGATCGTGTTCTATTAGCCGATTTTTAAGATCTTCAAATTTATCAACCGCTTTAAAATCAAATGATGAACTTGATAAATGAATTGCATCACTGTTGATAGCTTTGATAATCCCTTTAATAAGCTGTTTTCCTGTCGGATATCCGTAGGGGTAACTTGCGCCAGCCCCTAAAATAAAAGCCGTTCTTTTTTTAAACACAAAAATCACTCCTCTATGCCATACCTCTTAAATGTAGGGTAACCCTAAGTTATTTTGCTTGAGATCCCTTAGGGTCTGTTGACAATTGGTTCTTTGAAGCGAAAAAAGAGAGAATCGAGGAAAAATTGGTTCTTGTTTGAGGCGAATAGCAAGCTATTTAACGAAA
>JABEVJ010000006.1 GCA_013043985.1 Legionellales bacterium
GTTGCAAGTGCTAAGATGTTGATTTTACGCTATTTTTACTGGATTGCTTCGTCGCTGCGCTTCCTCGCAATGACGAGCATTTTCGATATTTGTTACTAATTTCATAGTAGAGCATATTTAAACCACATTACGCGACAGCGACTATATAAGTCGCCACACTAGAAGTTTCTTACTTCTTCCATCAGCTTTCCTTAATATAACCATAATGAAAACATAATATTATATAAATTAATTCAATGTTTAAAAAAATAATGAGGATAATTTGCATGGCCACCAAATATTTAAAATTTAACGTGATGCACGTTAGCAGTAGTCTTGATGGTAATCGTCTCTTTAGTCTGATTGCTGATTCTACTAATACTGCAAGGAAAAATAATAATTCAACTTTTTCTGTACCGAATGTAGAGCAAGTAATAGAGGGGCAAGTTGTTAGCTCGACATATAACCATGCCAATGAAATAAATTTCTTGGAACGGCAAAAAGCAGAGGCAGCAATTGTTTTTGTAAATGTAGGTGCTTCAGTTGTTCATCCAAACTCAGAAATTAAGAGGCTTTTGGAACTTCTGCAGAAACAAGGAAAAAAAGATGCTCCCTTGTTTATAATCGGTATAAATGATGATGGTACTCACCTAAGTCAGCAGTTTAGTGCTTTAGCGGATCAAATGGGCATAGTCTATCTGGAAACAAACAGCCTTGGGCTTAAGCAGACTCTGGAAGATGTTTCACTTTTAACTCTCCCATCCTTAGCTATCAGCCCCCAAAGTTTAGTTGTCAACAACAACAACAACAACAACAATGTACAACCGCAAAAGCTAAAGCAAGTTCTTGTTATGATAGATGAATCCCAGATTGAGCAAAAAGTTTTCAAAACTACCAGCATGAGTTTTAGTCCGCTTGTTGCTGGCTGGAGTAGGTGGAGGGGGCGAGAAATCTTTTGTAAAGAAATTCCTACTGAAGGTATAGAAATTCTATTGGTACTACATAATGATAATGGTAATTCTCGTTATAACGTAATGGATTCCATTGGTTTTAGCTCTTGCCTGAAGAGTGGAGAGTCAAACTCTGACAAAGAAGCGTTGGTTTTATACAACTCGCTGGAAAGTAAAATCAGATGGGAGAGTAACTTTAATAGGAATTATGATATCGACATTGCACCACTTACGACCTTTTCACTAAATGGAAAAATTAATTCACTTGAGGAATTACAATCATCTGTTGTTGCAGGACTCAGGCAAGGAGCTCAAAAAAGATTGGAGTTATTAAAGGAGAAAGATGATACAAAAACATTACAGACACTGCTTAACGGGAAGTTTACGCCAGTCAGTTTTGTTGGGAAACATCTGTCTTTCTTATCTCAAGGAAACGATAATAATAAGGCTAATAAGAATAAACCCCTGGCCATCATCCGAAGTCTGCGTCCAGATAGCAAAAATCCATCGAAAAAAATTGTCCATTATTCAATAAAAGGTGAAATGAAAGAGCTTGACGTTAACACCAAAGCTGAAATTCAATCTCAGCTTAAGGCAAAAAATTATAAACTTGTTGCGCGTTCTGTTGAAAATAAAAAAGCGCATAAGATTTATGCCATTGAGATACTGGATCAAGAAGCTCCACTCGTTTTATCTCAAAACAACAACAACAACAATAACAATAACAATGTTTTACCTGGTTCATCCTCTGTCAAGCCGTCAGTGAGTATTGTTTCAGCGAAACCTGTTGTTCCATCTACTCCTCAAGCTGATGTGGCACCAAATACGAGTTCTGACCTGGTTAAAAAACATTGGAAAGAGTTTTCATCTGACTTGAAAAAGCATATCCGCAGCTCGCTTGATAAGAGACATGGTCTAGAGTGTCCTATTAGCCTTGATACCATAACTGTGCCAATTCAGTTGAAGGGAACAAATAACACTATTTATGATTTGGACTCGATCTTAGATCTGATTATTTCTTCATTAGCAGCGAAGAAGTTAAAGAATCCTCTTACTAGGGACGAATATATATTTTCATCAATCTCCGAATGCTTAAATCTACATATCATCCATGTTACTGACGAAGTTATCGATGAAATAAAGGCGATTGAGGCGGTTGAAAAATATCAGGTCAAAGAGAGCGAGGATGCTTCCAAAAAAGTAGTCACCCAGTCTATACTCGTTGTTCAGGATAATAACAATAATGGTATTATTAGTAATAATAAAGCACCTTCATTAACACCTGCAATAAGTATTCCAAAAAATGGTGCTTCATTATTTGCTCGATCCGATGTTGCACCTAATAATAGCTCTTATCTTATTAAGAATCATTGGAACGATTTTCCATTGGAGTTGAAAGAACATGTGCGTTTATCGCTCACAAAGTCATATAAGTCGCAAGTAAATGTCCTAAGTAACGGTACACTCAAGGTTCCGGTACAATTACAAGGGCAAAATAGTTTTATTTACGATTTAGATTTTCTCATCGAATCTATTAATGAGACGATCAAATCTTGTAAAGAGAGAAATATGAAATATGTCGATCTTGTCACAGACAAAGAGTATTCATTTTCATCACTGACGGATTTCTTAACTAAACATGTTACCAATGTGAATGACCAAAAGTTAGCTCTTATCATGAATGACCAAAAGTTAGCTCTTATCATGAAAGAGCATGATGGGCGGTATGATAATGGGCTAGATGATGATGACTCATCCTATTCCAGCTCGGGTTCTTATTCTAGTTAATGGGTATATACCCAAATCCCTCGAGTAGGGTATAATCTCCTCAGCAAAAGAAAACGCTGAGGAGAAAACGCATGTCTTTGTTTTTATGGATACTGAGTCTAGCCGCTCTGATGGTGCTGGCTTGCAAACGAGCCTCAATAGCCGTGACCACAGTGGGCGTGGGTGCGTTACTTGTGCTTATTGCTGCTTTGAGTAATCTTTCCTTTGTCAGTCTGACGGTTATGGGGCTCATCTTTGTTGTTGGCGCATTATTATTTAATTTGGATAAATTGCGTAGATCCCTCATCACGCAACCTATTTTGCGTTTTTATCGTCGTGTGCAACCTAAAATGTCACAGACCGAAAAAGAAGCGATTGCAGCAGGTACCGTTGATTGGGATTCTGAACTTTTTTCAGGCAAACCTGACTGGAACAAACTACTTGCTTATCCTCCAGCCTCACTCACCGAAGAAGAGCGCGCTTTTTTAGATGGCCCTGTCGAACAATTATGCCATATGCTGGATGATTGGGAGATTACCCATAATCTTTTCGATCTGCCTGCCAATATTTGGCAATTTCTAAAAGAAAATGGCTTTTTTTCACTGATCATTCCTAAAGAATACGGTGGCAAAGCTTTTTCAGCTTATGCACACTCTCGTGTTTTAATTAAAGTTGCAGGTGTTTCAGTAACAGCAAGTACCACTATTAGCGTACCTAACTCACTCGGCCCTGCAGAGTTAATTTTGCACTATGGTACCGAAGAGCAAAAAAAATATTATTTACCTCGTTTGGCTTGTGGAGATGAAATTCCCTGTTTTGCTCTGACTGGCCCCATAGCTGGCTCAGATGCAGGTGCCATGCCTGATAAAGGCATTATCTGCATGGGCATGTTTGAAGGCAAAGAGGTCTTAGGGATTCGCCTTACGTGGGATAAACGTTATATTACGTTAGCACCTGTCGCAACGGTCTTAGGATTGGCATTTAAATTATTTGATCCCGAGCATTTAATTGGAGCGCAGGAAGAATTGGGCATTACCTGTGCTTTAATTCCTGTTTCCACGCCTGGTGTAAAAATTGGCCGCCGTCATTTTCCTCTTAATATAGCTTTCCAAAATGGGCCAACGCGCGGCAAAAATGTTTTCATTCCCATTGACTGGATTATTGGCGGGGTAGAGATGGCTGGCCATGGTTGGCGCATGTTGATGGAGTGTCTCGCCACTGGGCGTGCCATTTCCTTACCTTCGACTGCCATTGGGGGCGCAAAAATTGCTGCTGCCACAAGTGGTGCTTATGCGCAGATTCGCCGACAATTTAAAACGCAGATTGGTCAATTTGAAGGTATTCAAGAGGTTCTTGCTGAAATTGCGGGCTTGAATTACATCATGGATGCTGCGGAGGTGCTGACAACAAGTATGATTGACGCTGGTCAGAAACCCTCTGTACTGTCAGCGATCATCAAATACCATTGCACAGAAATGGGTCGGATAGTTGGTAATCATTCAATGGATATTCATGGTGGAAAAGGGATATGTCTTGGACCAAAAAACTATTTAGGTCGGGCTTATCAAGGGATTCCTATTAGTATTACCGTGGAAGGCGCCAATCTTTTGACACGCAATATGATCATTTTTGGTCAAGGTGCAATACGATGTCATCCTTTTGCGTTAAGTGAAATGGAGGCGGCAAGTCAGACTGATCCCATGACTGCCTTGGCCATGTTTGACAAAGCAATCTGGGGGCATATTGGGTTTACACTGAGTAATTTTGTCCGTTCTTTGGTTCATGGTATAACGGGCGGGAGACTTCTTAGTACGCCTTCAATTATTTGTCGCCGTTATTTTCAATTATTTGGCCGTATGAGTGCTTCTTTTGCACTGTTGGCTGATATGTCCATGTTATCAATTGGCGCAGATTTGAAACGTCGAGAAATGGTTTCTGCGCGATTGGGGGATATACTCAGTTATTTGTACCTTGGCTCTGCCGTTCTGAAACGCTTTGATGAGCAAGGACGTATTTATGCCGATTTACCCGTTGTAGAATGGTGTTGCCAGTACTTGCTTAATCGGATTCAACAACAGATGGATGCCTTGTTGCGCAATTATCCTAAACCAATTTTGGGCCTGGTTTTACGCTTTTTTGTTTTTCCACTAGGAAGAAATTTTGCCGCGCCTCGAGATGACTTGCAAAAAGAATTGGCGACTATTTTACAGACACCCGCTGCAACGCGTGATCGTTTAATCGAGGGGTTGTATTTGACGGATGATGGTATTCATCCTGCGGGTCGACTCAATGCATTACTTGTGAAAGTGAAGATAGCTGAGCCTTTGTTTAAATTAATTCATCAGGCCAAAAAAGATGGCCGCATTCATAGCGCGGACTCACGTGAGCAGATTCAGGAAGCGTTAGCACTGGCTTTAATTCATGAGGATGAGGCGGATATGCTGGCTAAATTTGAGCATGAAGTGGCTGAGATCATTGCGGTTGATGATTTTGAGCCAGAGGAGCTGGCTCGTGTGATTTCACTTGTGGATACTGAGGGAAATATGGTGAAGGCGTTGATGGAGTAGGGAGAGATATGCTCAACGTACTTCAAAATGCGAGGATTGTACCCCTCACCCTAACGGCTTCGCCCCCCTCGCTACGCTCTCCCCGCAAGGGGAGAGGGAACCACAGCCGAACCGTGCTATTCCCTCTTAGAGGGCTACACATCTTTTGACCACATTACGCGACAGCGACTATATAACTCACAGAGTTATCAATGCTCTGCTTTCTTTGGCGATATCACGGAGAATTTTTTCATATTTCTCTGGTTTTTTTATTGATTCATCAAGTTTTCTACAGAATATGCCACCAAAGGTTTTTCCGGGGTTAATTTTGTTTTCCTTGATCTTTATTTCCTTAGTGATTTCTTCTTTGCCAATTTTCAACAGATGCTTCTTCGATTCTATAATTTCATCACCACTTTTGGGGGCGGTAAGTCTGTCATAATTTTGCAGTAAATTACCCAATACCCCTTTACCTTGATTGTTTGAATTAGGTTGTTTCAGTACATAGGTGCTGACTGCATTAACATACTGATCCATCACGGTACTAAAAATGGTAGGAATAATTTTTAGCACAAAACGAGGTAGGTTTCGCCAAAAATTCTGATGTACAAACACACCCTTTGCTGCTTGAGCGGTTCTAACGGTATTCAGTAACGAGGTAGTGAACTTATTACCACATTCTTTGTTTACGAATTGCTGAATATTAGGAGAAACTATCCTCAACGCTTGTTGAAGAGATGTCCCCTCATCCACTTGCTGGTATGCTTGAGTGACATAACGTTCAAATATCAGTTTCGCCTCGAACAGTATATCCTCGATAGCAGCTTTACTTGTGCCAGATGCATTGATAAAGGCTTGATCTTTATCCTCTTTTAACTTTAGCCTGCTATATTTATGGGGATCTTTGTCTTTATTAACCGTGCTCAATTCTGCGCGATCTTTTTCATTAAAATACTTTGTTTGAGAAATGATCGGTTCTAAGGCTTTTTCTGCCTTTGCTCTGAGCTGAGCTTTGAGTAAAGCGAGCATTTGTGCGACAAGTCGAGCTTGTTCTTTTGAAAGTTGATTTGCAGGATGTTCATGAATCTCGATCTCGTCTTCTCTCTCAATCTCTTCTTCGATGGCCATAGATGAATTGGCAATTGCATTGGCAAAGTTTTGAAACTCTGCGCTTTCAGAATAATCAGAATAATCAGCATCCTCTGGATTAAAAGTGTGATCATCAAGCGCCTCAATGAACTCGGCTTGCGAACCCGAAAAAGTTATGTTCCGTGTTCTATTAAGAAGGTCAATATCAAAATGGACGGTTAAAATAGCAGGAGGAATGAGCTCACCTTCACTGTTGGCATTCTTTCCAAAACTGATCTCTTTATATCTAAGCTGAGCAGTGTGATTGACTCGCATTGTTGGAACAAGACTGTTTTCATCTCTGGCTATCTCAATAGTGAAATGAGTATCTTTTGGTTGCTCTAGCAATAGATTTGCCATGGGGGAGCGGGACATGAATGCAGTCGTGATGAGCTGGTATTTTTTGCTATTGTCGTTTTGATCGTTGAAGGTACTTGTAGTTAGATCAGAGCTTGGTGTGACCAATTGCTGAGACCAGTCTTTAATACCTCCAGCAATATCAACGACTTGAATAAGTTCATTTTTCTCTATTTCGTCCTGGAATAACGCTGCGATATCACTGAGATTGGCTGATTCGTTTGCGACCTTAGCTTTTAGGGCGAGTAAGTCATGCTTCAGGCTTTGAATAAACTCAATTTTATTGTTAACAATACAATATGACAAAAAGTTGATGTACTTGTTAATTTCACGAATATCCAGGCCACGTTTCTTAACGGTCATGCCGACTTTTTCATTGTATTCCTCTTCATCACCTACCTCAGGAATTTTAGATAAAACATAAAGTAAGTCTTTGAAAATGAGATTACTTTCAGCCGTATGTTCGCCAAAACCAGCAAAATCAAAGTGCATTGAGGCTGCAGTGTCACGTAGCACGCCAGAGAGCTGTGTCGCATCGTCTTGATTGAGCGAGTACTCGTTTTGCCCAGCAAAATAGTCTCGAGTTCGGATATCAATAATTTTAAGAGCGGGAATTTCACTATCGTCAAGTAACTCGTTTTTATAATCAGATTCCGAGTCAGAACCTGAAGCAGAACCTGATCGACTGTGTGGAGGAGATTGGGGTTCTCTGAAATTTACTTTTGCTAATTCTTTGAACTCGCTGCTTAAATCAGGAATCGAGATTTGTTCGTTCTGCATAGTATTTTCATTCAATGTTACAGAATCTAGATTTGAATTATTTTCGTTTAAAATTTTCTTTGTCATGATCACAATCTCCAAAATATCAACTATATTTAGGACAGCTTGAGAAGCTCCTAGAACGTCTCATATTTACTTCAGTATTTCTTCGACACCTATTTTATTGTACTGCGGTACGTAGAGAGGCTGTTTTAGAAACCCTGGATATTAAACACTAAGGCAGATAAACGTTCTAAGTAATGAGAAAAAGAACACTATCGTTCTTTCTTTTACCACACTCTGAAAAGGAATGCAAACACTAGACTCAGTTTTCTCCGTGGTTGTAAACAAATTTAATGCTTGTATTAGGTAGAAAGCATCATATAATGCTCATACTTAAGCAAGGTAGGTGTTTACTTCTCTCTGATCCTATAAAAAGATTAAAACATAATAGTATTAAGTTATTATTAAGTTATAATCTTTTTATATGAAGAAAGATAGTGCGCCATAATGTTTGGTAAATTCTGCAAAAAAGTCCCTCGACCCTACGAGGAATAGGTACAATTAAAGATAGGAATTAATAAAATGCAAGATCCACAATCTCAATTTTTGGAATTAGTTAGGGATGAAATTAAAAACTTAATAAACTCTTTAATGGAGGAAGATCAGCAGGAAGAACATGGATTACTTGTGCCCTTGGCAGTGGATATGCGGGAAATTCCTCCTCTTGAAAACTCGAAAACTAAGCCTATTACAGAGGAGTTAAAACCAGCTAAAGCTCAGTTTCAGGCTTATCGTGAAGAACTGCGCAAGAGGGTATTCGAATTTTTGCATCGAAAGGAACAAAATTTATATGCGCTGGGGAAGCATCCTATCTTAAATATTGACACAAAAGGCTATTTTTTCCGAATTAAAGAATATGAAATGCTGTTAAATAGTCAAAAATTTTCTAGATGGTTGGATGAGACAATTAATTACTCTATAAATAGGACTCTCCTCAGACAGCAAGCGGATGCTGCTGGAATATTACGCCTTATGTTACTAGAGCGGATATTGGAGAGTGATGATATTGCAAATAGATCATCAGATAAACTACATCAATTAATTTTAATTCGTTTTGATGTGACCTCAGAACTTAGGAATTCGTTGCCAGATTATTTGAAAGCCCTATTGGAGTGTCCGCCAAAGCTAGGCCCTGAAGCTATAGCGAGTTACCTTCCAAGACTTCAAAAAGCACATGGTTTCATGGCTTCTTTAGGTATTCATGATTTTACTCTCAGCCCCGCATTTGTCCTGACTACCGTAGATGCAGATGCCAAAGGACAGCTCAGGAGCTATCCGCGTCCAAAGATAAAGAGTTTGGATGAGTCTCAAAAAATTACTGATTATCATCTGCTTAGATATATAGATGCCTTAAGGAATGGTAGGGTGAAAAATGAGAAAAAACCACTTCCTATTGCTGATGACATTGAAAACTCGGCTTCGGAGAATCTTCCTCCAGCAGAAGGAGTTATAAAAAAGACGAGAAGTCCAATAAGCCCAATTTTGGATCTATTTCGTTTTCGTGGAGGACGTAACAATGCCCTCTCCGATTCTGCAGAAATAGCTAGAAACGCAGTGAGAGATGCTATTCCAAAAGCAACTCGAAAATGGGAGCGATCACACAGTATTGAATTGAATCAGTTTGGTTCGGACTCAGACTCAAGTGCAGTCGATAGAACATTCAATCCATATAAACCAGGTTAACTGTTGATTTATGGTTGTTGTCGCGTAATGTGGAAATGACCATAAATATACTCAACACACATGAGTTTTCGGTTTTCTAACTTGCTATTTTACGCCAGAAGAAACGATTAAAACTGCACAATATGAATAACTTGCTGGTTTTAA
>JABEVJ010000080.1 GCA_013043985.1 Legionellales bacterium
TCGTTAAATAGCTTGCTATTCGCCTCAAACAAGAACCAATTTTTCCTCGATTCTCTCTTTTTTCGCTTCAAAGAACCAATTGTCAACAGACCCTAGTTGCCAGTAAAGATAATCTTCCCATGCTGGTTTAGCCCATAGTAAATTCATTCCTCGATTATTCCTTTGTGCAGACCTTTCCCTTTTTCTAACTGTATAATAGCCTCATTTAATCTTGCAGCATTTTTGGGGCTAGCCATTAAATAAGCAGTCTCTTCGTAAGATTTGAAATCGTCTAACGAAATTAAAACGGCAGGTTTACCATTCTGGCGTGTAATTAACACGGGAACATGGTCATTGTTAACTTTATCAAGCGTTGCTGCTAAATCTTTTCTAAAAGAGGTATAGCTTAAAGTATCCATCATAATCTCACAAAAATATTAATTATATTGTTATTGTACATGTACTTTTTACTGTACGCAAGTAAGGAAAAGAAAAAAGGAAAAGTAGTTGTGCATAACTTTTGCTATCTTTGAATATCCTTGGTAAACTACGTCTCAATATCAAAATGACAGAGCAAGTGTTCAAGATGAGAAAAATATTATGGATCTAGAAATTGCCCGAACTAATATGTTGAAGCAGCAATTGCGCACAAGCGGCGTGGTTAATCAACAATTGCTCGATTTATTTGAGCACCTTCCACGTGAAGAATTTGTTCCTCAAAGTTTTCGAAATTTCGCTTATACGGATGTTAATATTTCCCTTTCTCATGAGCAAGTTATGTTTTCGCCAATCCAGGAAGCTCAAATTTTACAGGAAACAGCGATAAAACCATACGACAGAGTATTGGAAATTGGCACAGGTACGGGTTACTTCACTGCTTTATTGGCTCGCCAGGCTGCACATGTAACGAGTGTTGAAATTTTCCCTGAATTTACTCAAGAAGCAGAGATTAAATTGCGCCGTCATGGGGTAAGTAACGTCAGTTTACATACTGGAAATGGGGCAATGGGGTGGGGAACAGAAGAATTTGATGTTATTATTGTTTCGGGTGCGTTACAATTTTTGCCCGAGTCATTAGTTGCTCAGCTTGCACCACTTGGTCGCATGTTTGCTGTGCTCGGTGAGTCACCCGCTATGGCAGCGTGCCTGATTAAACGACCATCGGAAAGTGGGTTAACGACCCGTGTTTTATTTGAAACTGCTTTGCCAATGCTTCTTGACGCTCCACGACGAGAATATTTTAATTTTTAGGTATCAACATGAAAAAAGCATTCTTTATCAGACTGAATGAACGAATCGAATCTAAAGCGTGGGAACAAAAATTAAAAATGATATGCTCAAAGCGATTGGTTTTTTGGCTAGGCGCAAGCGAGGAAGACAAGGGAGTGTATACCGAATACATGACCGATGTCTTTCGAGCTTGCAACAACGCCAAAAATTCAATCGCAAAGAGTATATCGGTGGCAGTGCTGAGTGCAGGCTTGATCTCTGTTAGCACCCAGGCTTTTGCTTTGGCTGATTTGATTCAAGTGTTTGGACAGGCGCTTCAGGGCGACCCTGGTTTCAAAGCTACGGTTGCTAATATCAAGGCAACAAACGAAGGCGTGCCGATTGCGGTATCTGCTTTGCTGCCACAATTGACGACACAAGCGAATGCGCAACGACAATGGTTGACTAATCGTGCGGGAACACCAGTCAATGTTCCTGGTTTCCCACCTGTTACATTTGGTCAGGGTCAGTTTGATTTCAATTATGGCCAGTATCAGGTTAATTTAAATCAGTCCATTTTTGATTATGCACTCTGGGCGGGTGTTTCCAAAGCAAAGTACCTTTCCAAGTCGGCTAATGCGAGTTATACGGCGGCATTGCAAAGCCTGATGGCACAGACAGCAACCGCTTATTTCAATGTTCTTTCTGCTCAGGATAATTTGCGTTATGTCGAAGCCGAGAAAAAGGCAGTTTACCAGCAGCTTGATCAAGCAAGACAACAATATAAAGTGGGTGTGATTGCTATTACCAATGTATACCAAGCTCAGGCACAGTATGATACGCTGTTGTCGCAGGAAATTGCAGCTCAAAATAATGTGATTAATCAGCGTGAAAATTTGCGTGCCATTACTGGGGTGTATTACGACGATTTAGCAGGTATAAAAAACGAATTGCCGCTCGTGATGCCAGCACCAGCTGACCCTAATCGATGGGTTAAAACGGCAACGCTGCAAAACTGGACGCTCATTTCCCAACAATTTAATGCGGCATCATTTAAAGCCAATGTGACTGAACAAGCTGCAGGGCATTTGCCGACACTTTCCGCTTACGCTTCTAATGTCGGCACGAAGGCAGGGGCAGGGCCTGGAGGAAAAGTTGACGCTACTGAAAACACTGTGGGAATACAATTGACGTTCCCTGTTTTTCAAGGCGGGTTAGTGACATCAGAAACCAAACAAGCTGAATACCAATACCAAAATGCATTAGAAAATATGGACCAGACTTATCGGCAGGTGGTTGATGATACCTATACCAGTTATAACGATGTGGTTTCAGGAATTAATCAGGTTCGAGCGGATAAACAATCTATTTTGTCAAATGCCAGTTCTTTGCGCAGTACGATAGAAGGCTATAAAGTGGGTACTCAGACTATGTTGGATGTCTTGCAGGCACAACAAAATCTGTACCAAGCAGAACAACAGTTTTCAACGGATCAGTACTCCTACATTAATGCAACCATAGCATTAAAAGAAGCGGCAGGTACTCTGAGTATCAATGATATCAAAATCATCAATAACTGGTTGAGCAAGCATAATCGAGAATCATATAGTTCATTGAATATTCAGAATATTCAGCAACAAGCAGAGCGTAATTATAATGCAACCGTCAAAGCCAACTCTGCACTTGGAATTGACGTTGGCGCAAAAAATGTTATCAATGCCGTGAATCAAATGGAAAATCAAGTGAGTGCTGATACAAATGATGTTCCCAGTTCATCGACATCTTCCAGTGGGAAAACCAATTAAGTTTGGTTTGCCCTATGCAAACTGATTTTAATATCATCATCAACGGCGGCGGACTCGCTGGTAATAGTCTCGCGCTCGCCCTGGCGCATACCTCGTTGACTGTGGGTATTGTTGAGCCATTTCCACCTGCTAATAAACAACGCAGTCTGCTTGAGTCCCGCACGATTGCATTATCGCATGGCGCAAAACGGATTTACGAAGGAATGAATATCTGGTCAGATTTCGAGCCTTATTGTACACCTATTCAAAGTATCCATGTCTCTGATAAAGGGCGGTTTGGCATGACTCGCATTCATGCAAAAGAGCAAAACATGCCTGCTCTCGGGTATGTTATGCAAATAGCTGAAGTTAATCGCATTTTGTGTGAAAAATTGAGCACTTACGCCAACATTCATTATGTTAGTCCCGCTCGAATTCTTCACGCCGCTTTGGTTGATGAAAGATGGCAGCTTAGTATCAGCCAAAACGAGCAGACATATGATTACTGTACTGATTTGCTCATTGCTGCCGATGGAGGAGATTCTCCTCTACGAAAAATAGCGGGTTTATCGGTAGATGAAAAAGACTATCAGCAAACTGCCATTGTAACTTCCATTCAATTGACTCATAGTCACAATTATACCGCGTATGAGCGATTTTTTGATGGGGGTGCTATTGCCTTGTTGCCAGTTAAGGATGAAACGATGGCAGTGGTGGTGACCGTGAACAATCAACTGCTTTCTTTTTGGCAGGGTTTGTCTGATGGCGATTTTCTAGCAAAATTGCAACATGTTTTTGGGTATCGATTAGGGCGGTTTGCTCAAGTAGGTTCACGAACGCTTTATCCACTCAAATTAGTCACTTCACCAGAACAAACAGCGAAGCAATTTGTGCTCATGGGCAATGCTGCCCATATACTGCACCCTATTGCAGCACAAAGTTTCAATCTCAGTTTACGAGATATAGCTGTTTTAGCAGAAATGCTGGTGAATGCACTTAATTCGGGTCAATCCATTACTGAGCCATCATTGCTGGCCGATTACACTGATTTACGCCATCGTGATCAGCGTAGAACGATTCAATTTACAGATGGACTTATTGAAGTTTTTTCAAGCCCGTTTTTGGCATTACCACGCAATATTGCCATGACGGGTCTTGATATGATCCCACCATTAAAAACGATGCTGGGTAAATATGGTGCTGGCACATTGGGGCGATTGTCACGTTTGGCAAGGGGGCTTGGAATATGAAACAACACGACATATTAATTATAGGAGACGGAATTGTAGGCTTGGCACTTGCTCATGCGCTGGCAAAAGAGGATATTGATATTGCCATTTTGTCTAACAGTGATTTATTTGCCCGTCCAAAAAAACAGGTTTTACACTCAAAGCGATTAGATTCGGGGCGAGAAACAAGTGCAAAAAATATACAAGAGTATGATCAAAGGGTAAGTGCTATTACGCTTGCCTCAGAACATTTGTTTAAGCAACTTGGGGTTTGGGAAGACATTAGTTTTCGCCGCGTTAGTCCGTTTCGGGATATGCAGGTGTGGGATGCAACGGGCTCCGGCCAGATTCATTTTGACAGTGCCTGGATAGGCCAAACTCATTTAGGACATATTATTGAAAATAGTGTGATGTTAGCGGCACTGCAAGAAAATTTATTGAGTTATTCAAATGTGACTTATTACCCCTTACGAGAATTAACAGAATTAATGCGGCCTGCTGAGGGCGTGATTGTTAAAACTCAGCAAGAAACTATTTTTACCAAACTATTAATTGGCGCAGATGGTGCAAACTCTTGGGTCAGGCAGCAGGCAGGTTTCATGCTAAAGCAGCAAAGTTATGATCAGACAGCGATTATTGCTACTGTTCAAACAGAACATGATCATAAAGAAACCGCCTGGCAGCGTTTTATGCCAACAGGTCCGTTGGCGTTTTTGCCCTTGAATCATGCGAATCAATCCTCTATCGTGTGGTCATGTGAGCCGATGCTGGCTGCAGAGATTATGGCTTACGATGATGAAACCTTTTGTCAGGAGTTGGGTAAAGCACTGGATTTTAAATTGGGTCAAGTGCTAAGCAGCTCTGTACGTCAGAGCTTCCCGCTGGTGATGCGTCATGCGGAACGTTATATCATGGAAAATATAGCTCTGGTTGGCGATGCTGCTCACACGATTCACCCTTTAGCTGGCCAAGGCTTGAATCTAGGTTTGGCCGATGTTGCTTGTTTGGTCAAGGCGCTGCAAAAAAATCTTAGCCTCAACCGTCCATTAGGTTATATGTCTTTTTTACGTCAGTACGAGCGTGAGCGGCGCATACACAATTTACTGATGATAAAGGCAATGAATATGTTTAAACATTTGTTTAGTAATGAACATGCGTTGCTGGTTAGCCTGCGAAATAATGGTTTGAATGGTGTTGATAGCTTGTCTTGGTTGAAAATCTTTTTTATGCAGCAAGCGGCAGGGATTGGGGCTTAGCAGCTTTCGCATGTGCATTTTTTCCGTCAATACGGGTTTACTGCATACCTTGTGCCTGCCACAAGATTGCTCTAAGATATAGAGTTACTGTCGCGAAATGAGGTTCGCCCCCACATTCGCTGTATATTATTCGTCCGAATATAAGGAGATGCTCGATGGAAGAAAATACGCAACTTGCCGAGTCAACGATAGAAGAAAAGACACAAGAATCCCTTCAATCGGCCAAATTAACCATCCTCATTGTTGATGATGAAACCGAGTTGCTGGCTTCATTAAAGCGACCCCTGAAATTACGCTACAATATTATGACGCTGGATAAGAGCATTGAGGTAATGAGCACGCTGCGCTCGCACCCAGTTGATTGCATCTTGTTGGATATCCGGATGCCTGGAATGACAGGGATTGAAGTATTAAAAGAGCTCAAGTTTGTCTATCCGCATCTTCCGGTTCTGATCATGACAGGTCATGGTGATGAGGAAGATACGATCAATACCCTTAAATATGGTGCCTCAGGTTATATTAAAAAGCCCATCGATATCTATGTTTTATTTGATGAGCTTCAGCGTGTTTTAACGTTAGACAGGCAAATGAGTGACCTTAAGAGAAAGCCTGCAAAAATTTTGTTACTGGATGATGATAAGGACGTTTTAGAAAGTGTAAAAAAAGTACTCTCATTTTACCCCTATGAAGTGACAGGCACTACTTCGACAAGTGAGGGCTTGCTTAACATGGAAGAGGGAAATTTTGACATTGTTATTGTCGATCTCCAGATGCCAACCATGTCTGGACTCGACTTTATTGACGAGGCCAAAAAAAAATCCACTAACTTTATCCCTATTGTATTAACAGGCAACAGCTCACAAGAATTGGCAATCGATGCGATAAAACACGGTGTATTTGATTATATTCGAAAGCCGCTTGATGTGAGCGAACTCGTTTCCGCAATTGAACGAAGTATGCATAAACTGGAAATTAACCGTGAAATTTACCAAAAAAATCGCGAGTTGACTGCAAAGGAAAAATTACTTGAAAATTTAAACAATGAAATCACGCTGCAAAAAAATTATCTGGAAAATATCGTGCGCTCTATCAGTAATATTCTGATTATTACTGATGAGAAGGGTGAGATTAAAACCACGAATGATGCGGCTATCAACCTGTTGGGCTACAGCGCAGAAGAAATGATCGGCAATACGATTAATCGTGTTTTGAACCTGAAAAATTTTGACAAATTCATTAAAAAATTGGGAAAAGATGGCGGAATATCCAATATAGAGGCGAAATTTTCAAAGAAAGATACCTCTTTCCTCTTTGTCTTGTATTCCGGCACCATTATTCGTAATCAGCGAGGTGAACTTGAAGGGTTTGTTTTTGTGGCGCAGGATATTTCTGAACGAAAAGTGGTAGAAGAACAGTTACATCAATTGTCTTACTATGACTCACTTACAAAGCTACCGAATCGGCTTTATTTTGAGATGGAAGCGAAACAGCTTTTAGGAAAATTAAATAAAGCTGAAAAATTAAGTGCTTTTTTATATCTTGATCTGGATGGTTTTAAATCAGTGAATGACCGGTTAGGGCATCCTGTTGGTGATAAACTTTTGCAGGAAATTGGCAGACGGCTCGAGAACGCTTTTCGGGCGGGCGATTTTGTGGCGCGCATTGGTGGGGATGAGTTCGTTGCCTGTCTTGGCAGTATAGTAGACAGATCAGATGCCGGTATTGTGGCACAACGCCTCATCAGTTTGATTAATCGTCCCTTTTTTATCGATAATAATGAAATCAGCATCGGTACCAGTATTGGTATTTCCACCTACCCAGATACAGCCAGCAATTATGATCAACTATTTAAAAATGCGGATATTGCCCTGTATAAGGCAAAACATGCTGGCCGCAATCAATATCAGTATTTTACGAAACAACTGAATGTGGAATATGGCAGACAACTGGATATCGAGAGTGCACTGCACTTTGCCATTGAGCGAAAAGAATTTCACATGGTATTTCAACCAATTTATAATTTAATCACAAAAAAAATAGTGGCTATGGAAGCCTTGCTGCGTTGGAATTCAGCAGAGTTTGGTGAAATATATCCGCAGGATTTCATTCCTATAGCTGAATATGCGGGCTTGATTATTCCTATCAGCGAATGGGTACTTGATACCGTGCTAAGGCAGTATGCAGCATGGCAGAAAGAGTTTGATATCAAATTTCGCATTGCATTGAATATTTCTGCTTGTCAGCTCAACAAAGGCGAATATTTTTCTGAATTACTCAGACAAGCATGTCGCACACATGAAGTTACACCCTCCAATATTGAGCTTGAGCTGACCGAAACGGCTATTATGCATAATCCGAAACAGGCAGAGGGCTTATTGAACGAATTGCACCAACTCGGTTTTATCCTCTCTATTGATGATTTTGGACAAGGTTATTCTTCACTGAGCTTGCTCAGCCGACTTCCCATTTCAATTCTAAAAATTGATAAACAGTTTATTGAGAATCTGAATGTCACAAAAGATGAGTTTATCGTTAAATCAGTTATTTCGCTTTCAAAAGGGCTGAATATGCACGTCATTGCTGAAGGAATTGAAACGAAGAAGCAGTGTGATTATCTTATTAAAAATGATTGCGAATGCGGGCAAGGGTTTCTTTTTTCAAAACCACTAATCGCCGAGGATCTACGAGCATTAATTATCGAAAATAGTTAGATATACTCAACACACATGGGTTTTCGGATTTTATAACGCAGATATTTTTCGTCAGGTAAAACGATTAAAACAAGCAATAGTTATTCATATTGTGCAGTTTTAACCGTTTTACCTGGCGGAAAAGAACAAGTTAGAAAACAGAAAACCCATGTGTGTTGAGTATATACCCCAAACAGAAATTAAGGAAAAAACATGGTTGGACTAATACAAAAACTGCTTTGTGACATGATACAGTCGATGGGTGGAGAGGAAACGCTGAATAAAATCAAAATGGATGCGGGGATTGAACCTGAGAGGGTTTTTCATATTAATCAAGTTTATTCTGATGAAGAGTGGCAGCGTCTTCTGGCATCTACGCTGAAAATATTAAATGTTACCGAAGAACAAGCAAATGACGTTTATGCAGATTATTTTGCCAAAGACGCATTGAAACGCTTCCCAAATTGGTTTGCAATGTGCGACAACTCGTATGAATTTTTACTGATACAACCGACCATTCATAATTGCTTTGCCACAGCAGTTACCGAGGCTGATGGCGAGCTGCGCAAAGAGTTGTGTAAAGGGATTAACGATAAATTTCATGTTGACAAAGAGCCCATGAAAGTTGTGACACATTACCGCTCACCAAATCAACTTTGTAGTCTGTATACCGCACTGGCAAGGTGGATGATTGCTCATTACCAGGACGAGGCAACGATCGAAGAAAAAAAATGCACAAAGCGTGGGGATGACGAGTGTGAAATAGTCATTCAATGGACTAAGTTCAACAATGTAAAGACATGACGAGAGGGATTTCTATATGGCCGATGATAATGGCTTAATAAGCGATGCGATTAGTGAAATTGCCGATCAACTCTGTTTTGCGGTTAAAGGTGAGTTTAATTTCACCGTTCGCACGCCTTCCTCCAATGAAGTGGTGCAAAAATTAAGCATGTTAATTAATTTTGTCCTGGATTCTGCGCGGCGTTCATTGGAGGAAATCAACGAGAAAAATGAAAAACTGGCTACTCTGGATAAGATGAAATCGACGTTTCTCGCTAATGTAAGCCATGAGTTGCGAACGCCGTTGACATTGATCATGGGGCCTTTGGAAATCTTACTCAAAGATGTCTCCTTATCTTTACCGCCAGTTCACATGGAAAGTCTGCGGCGCATACAACGAAATGCTGCCCGTCTTTTTATGTTGGTGAGTCAGATTTTAGATTTTTCCAAGATTGAGGCGGGAAAATATGAGCTTCACATAGAGGTGTTGGATTTAAATAAAGTGGTCGGAACGCTGGTTGATGATGCGCAAGGTCTGGCAATCTCTAATAAAGTCACGTTGAAATTTATTCCTGATAATAAATTAGATGCAATATGGCTGGACAAAAACAGCATCGAAAAAATTATCGGCAATTTGTTGATTAACGCCATTAAATATACGCAGGAAGGAGGGCATATTGAGGTCAGGTTAGAGAAAAATAAACAAGCAGTCATGCTTCAAGTAAAAGATACGGGTGTGGGTATTCCACCGGAACAACTTCCCCGCCTGTTTGAGCGTTTTCACCAGGCAGATTCATCATCAACACGCAAGCATGAAGGAACTGGGATTGGTTTAGCATTGGTGAGTGAACTTGTTAAGTTAATGGACGGTCATATCACTGTGAACAGTGAGCTTGGGAAAGGTTCACAGTTTATAGTGTCTTTACCTGTCAGTACACCAGGGGTAGAGAGCGAAAATTCTGTGACAAATGCAGAAACACAGGATAAAGAGGCGGGCCTGAAAGGTAGCAAGGTATCGCTTTCACAATTGGCTATTACACATAATGAAGAGGAATCAACAACGGCATATAAGGTTATCGGGAAATTGCCTCTTATTGTGCTTGCAGATGATAATGCAGATTTACGAGCTTATTTGATCTCATTGCTCAAAAATGATTATGAAATTATTTCTGCAATTAATGGCAAACAAGCACTCGAAATGGTTCGTACTTACCACCCAGAGTTGGTTTTATCCGATGTGATGATGCCAATCATGGATGGATATCAGTTGACCAAAGCGATTAAAGAAGATGAAACCATCAAAAATATTCCAGTGATTCTCATTACCGCAAAAACAGGTGGGGAAGCTTTGGTGGAGAGTTTTGAGGTAGGTGCCAATGATTACCTGTCTAAACCGTTTTCTCATGAAGAATTATTAGCGCGCACGCGCTCTGCTATTAAAGGTTATACGACTCAAAAAGAAATACTTCAACTTAATACCGTCATATCGGAAGCGAATCAGCACTTACTGGCCGAAATTGAAGTACGTAAAAAACTGGAAGAAGAAAATGCAGAGAAAGCGCTAATGTTGTCTCATGCAGGGCGTCTAGCCTCCATGGGTGAAATGGCAACAGGCGTTGCTCATGAGCTCAATCAACCCTTATCTATTATTCATACCAACTTGCAGTCGTTAGAATGTATCCCGCTTGATCAATTATCAGAAAATGATATGAAAGAGATCGTCTCGAGCTCAATTCATCAAGTTGAGCGAGCGGCTAAAATTATTTCACACATGCGAACCTTTGCCCGTTTGAAACCGGCTACTGGCAGTGCTATCGATCTTATCGAGCCGACCAATGCGGCCTTGGGAATGTTTAATGAGCAATTCAGGCTGCATGAGATCGAAATCATCTGCAATTTTCAGCAAAACATTCCTCTCTTTGCCATCGAATCACAGCAAATGGAACAATTGGTGGTGAACTTATTATCGAATGCACGCTATGCTGTTGAAAAGATGCAGGAAAAAATGGGAAAAAAATATCGAATGCAGATTATCTTGAATTTAGCCTATCTCAGCGATAGTGAGCAAATTTGCTTTGAAGTGATTGATAATGGGATAGGAATGGAGGCAGAAACACTCGAACGCTGTTGTGAGCCTTTTTTTACCACGAAAGACATTGGCGAAGGTACCGGTTTAGGTTTAGCGCTTGTGCATAGTACGGTGGTTAATTTAAAAGGCAATGTGCAAATTAGCAGTGAGCCAGATCGGGGTTCAACCATAAGACTATTATTTCCAGCGAAATCAGCGTCTTAACAAAAAGTGAGGGAACTATGGATAGTCAATTTTCTTATTTTTTTCGTTTATCAGCGGTATTGGAGGCGATGCCAGATTCGCTGGTTATCATCGATGACAAAGCCCGCATTGTTTTGGTGAACAGGCAGACTGAAAAGCTTTTTGGTTATGAGCGCACAGAATTGCTTGGTTCATTTATTGAGCAGCTCATGCCGGAGCGTTTTCGCGACAGACATCAACAGCATCGTAATCATTATATTTCAGAACCTCGTACACGACCAATGGGTGCAGGTCTTGCGTTATATGGTCTGCATAAAAATGGTCAGGAATTTCCAGTTGAAATTAGTTTAAGCCCGCTTAAAACGGATGAAGGCACCCTCATATTAGCTGCCGTGCGAGATATCAGCACTCAAAAACAGTTAGAAGAAGCTTTGCGTGCTAAAAATGTCGAGCTTGAAGAGCAAAATCGTCGGGCTCAAGAAGCTAACCGCTTAAAAAGTGAATTTTTGGCTAATATGTCCCATGAGTTGCGTACGCCGTTAAATGGTATCATCGGTTTTACCGAGTTGATGCATGATGAAAAAGTGGGGTCTGTGTCTGTTGAACACAAAGAGTATTTAGGCGATATATTAACAAGTGCTCGCCACTTACTCCAATTGATTAATGATGTGCTTGATCTAGCGAAAGTAGAGGCAGGGAAAATGGATTTTTATCCAGAATCGGTGGAGCCAGCGAAATTGGTAGCTGAAATTAGCGATATTTTGCGTACGATGATTGCTAAGAAAAAAATGCAATTGGAAACAACTGTTGATCCTCAATTGGGTACACTTCTTATCGATCCGGCAAAGCTCAAGCAGGTACTTTATAACTATCTATCCAATGCAATTAAATTTACCCCCGATGGCGGTCAGATTAAAATACGTATTATGCCGCAAGGAGATGAGAATTTTTTATTGGAAGTTCACGATACGGGAGCGGGCATTAAAAAGAGTGATTTTAATAAATTATTTGTGGAGTTTCAGCAGTTGGACGCCAGTGTTTCAAAAAAACATCAAGGCACAGGATTGGGGCTTGCTTTAACACGGCGTATTGTTGAAGCACAAGGTGGAGAGGTTGGCGTGAAAAGTAAGGTAGGACAAGGCAGTATTTTTTATGCTATTTTGCCTAAAAAACCGACTTCAAAAAATGCTGTCCAGGAAAAAATGGTGCCATCTGCGCCACTACTGACTGTATCTGAACCATTAAGGGTGCTGGTCGTAGAGGATGATTCCCGTGATCGGTTATTTATCTGTGAAACACTGACAAACGCAGGATATCAGGTAAAAACGGCAATCAACGGTACAGAGGCACTTCACCAAATGCGTACGCAGCGTTTTGATGCTATCACTCTGGATTTATTATTACCCGATATGCGAGGTGTGGATGTTTTGTTGGCCATTAAAACGGAGGGATTAAACAAGAACGCACCGCTGATTGTGATCAGCGTTCTCTCCGAAAAGGCGGCTAATTTAGATTTTAAAATGAATAAGTTTCTGGTAAAGCCGATTCAGGCTGATGAATTGTTACTAGCGATGAAGGAAATATCCAATGGCAGGTAAGTCTGTTTTAATTGTTGATGATAATCCAATTAATTTGAAATTAATGAAAATTTTGTTAGATATCGAGGGTTACGATGTGAAAATGGCAGTGGATGCTCGGGAAGTATTGGCAATACTTGAAACCTTTCAACCTGAGCTTATTATGATGGATTTGCAGTTGCCGGGTATGGATGGGCTGGCTTTGACTGAAAAACTGAAGGCTGATCCCCGGTTTAAAGATATTGTCATTATTGCCGTGACGGCTTATGCGATGAAAGGGGATGAGGAAAGAGCCCTGGCTGCAGGTTGTAATGGTTATCTCTCTAAACCGATTAACAAGGAAACCATGCCAGCCTATATTCAAAGCTTTTTTGACGTAGAGAAAGGGAGTTCAAGATGATAGAAGATCAAGATAAACACACTATTCTCGTGATCGAAGATAATCCAACCAGCCGCAAATTACTCAGAGTGGCATTGCAGTGCGAACATTATCGTGTGCTTGAAGCAGAAGACGGTAAAACAGCACTTGAAATTGCCAAAAAAAATAAAGTCGATTTAATTTTACAAGATATTATCTTGCCTGATATCGATGGCCTGACTCTAAACAAGCAGCTTCGCGCTTTGCCCCATATCAGTGAAATCCCTATTTTTGCAGTGTCTGGTTTTTTAAATTCGCTGGAAGAAATGCAGTCGATGAATTCGGACTTTACTGCTTTTGTGACTAAGCCAGTTAATATCGCACACTTAATAAGCATGATAAAAACATGCTTTCCTGAAATGCCTAAAGACAAGATAGGAGCTGAGCGTAAAATTCTGTTAGTAGATGATAATCCTATTCAACGAAAATTATTGAAATTGCAGTTAATCAATGCTGGATTTTGTGTCAGCATTGCCGAAAATGGTAAAGAGGCTCTGCAGCAACTGGCTATCAGTATTCCATCTGCTGTTGTCAGCGATGTACTTATGCCTTATATGGATGGATTTGAGCTTTGTCTGGCAATTCGTCACAATCCTGAAACAGCCAATTTACCCGTTATCCTGTTAACAGCCCATTATCTCGAAAATGAAGATCAAGAGTTGGGCGAAAAGATACAGGCGAGTGCTTATTTAACACGAAATTCCAATAGCAATGAATTAATTTCTGCATTAGATCGTGTTATTAGCAATAAACAAGAAATTAAAGAACCTATTTCGGATATTACTCTGCTTAAGGAACAGCATACACTGCGATTAATCAGGCAATTAGAACGCCAAGTGCTAGCGAATTCGGGATTGGCGCAACAATGTGCACTTGACTCTGTGCAATTGTCTATATTTAATAGTATTGCCGAAGCACTATTCACGAACTCAGGTCTTGATGAGCCCTTACAGGAAGTATTGGGCACCAGCTTAGACGCGGCAGGCCTTTCGCAGGGATGTCTTTATCTAATGGATGAGGATAAGAAGCTCAGTTTTTATTATATCATCGGATGTGTTGAGGATAAAACAGAATTAGAAACATTTTTTGGTCATTTAGATTTATTACATCAAATAATCGAAACAAAGGATATTCTTCTACTTCCATCAAAAGAAATCGAACAGAAAGTTTCAAATGAAATTCTCTCTAAAAATCATATTGTATCAGCACTATTTATACCTCTTATTGTGAAAACAGAATGTTTTGGCTTGTTATTTGTTGGTTCAAAAACAGCGAATATTGCTGAAGCAGAACCTTTGTTTTTTGCACGCAGCCTGGGTACTCAAGTGGCACAGTCTATTGCGTTAGCGAGTGCTTTCAAACGTTTAGCTATTTCTGAAAATCGTTACCATACGCTCATGGATAACGCTCAGTGCGGAATGATTGTGATAAAAACAGACGGCGAAATAGTCGAAATAAATAAACAGATCGAAACATTGTTATGCCTGGAAAGCAGAGAGATTATCGGTAAAAACATCATAAGTTTTGTCACAGAAGCCGATCACGATTATGTCAAAGTTTTTTTGAAAAAATTAATGGAGAATGGCAAGCTCGATGTGAATGATTTACGGGTGTGCCGGCAAGACGGTTCTGTTCGTATGACTGAATTTTCAGGCGCAGTCATGCATATGACAACAAAAGATTTAATTGTCTTGATGACCAATGATATGACTGAGCGTAATCAGCTTCGTTCACAAGCTATGATGAGCGACAGATTGGCAACTGTTGGCATTTTGGCTTCAGGTGTCGTACATGAAATTAACAATCCGATCGCTTGGATTTTGTCAAATTTAATGCACCTAAAAACGCAGTTAGCTGAAATTAAAATGCAACTTGGTGAGCTGTCGATCGCGCAAGGCACAAAAAGGATTGCAGTTGGAGCACAATTGAATGAGGAATTGTTCAAGTTTGAAACCACCATAGATGAAAACATCAATGGTGCAGAGCGTGTAAGAGATATTGTATGCGATCTAAAAGGGTTTGCACGGACCGCAGATAATAAAGATACTGAAATTGATATTAATGACATAGTCAATTCTGCTTTAAATATGGCTTATCATGCCTTTAAACATCGAGCCAAAATAATAAAAGAATATGGAAAACATTTACCCAAAATAGTGGGTAATAATGGAAAGTTGCATCAAGTTTTTTTAAATTTATTGATTAATGCGTTTCAATCCATTCCAGAAGGACAGAGGGAGAAGAATATAATTCAGGTGACGACAATGTTCGAGACAGAGCAGATCAAGGTTGTTATTTCTGACACCGGTTGCGGTATGTCGTCTGATACGATGTCCAGGATTTTTGATCCTTTTTTTACGACTAAATATGCGGATAATGGAACAGGGTTGGGTTTATCTATTTGCCATGAAATTATTTATAATTTAAACGGCACTATAACTGTTGAAAGTGTTCAGAATAAAGGCACTACCTTTTTAGTGACTTTACCCATTTCAAGAAAAGTGCCAGAGATAAAAAAGGAAACGTCAGTAGCTAAAGCAATGGAGAAGAGAAAACTTCTGATCATTGATGATGAGCCCTATTTGTTGAAGAGTATAGAGCGTTTACTGGGGCATTATCATCATGTTACAACGGCTTTGGGCGGCAAAGCGGGCTTAGAGATGCTCACCCAGAAAGACAGTCATTTTGAAGTTGTTCTTTGTGATCTCAGTATGCCGGATCTGGATGGTGTTGATCTGTATTATTCTTTATGCAAAGAAAATCCACCGATGAAAAGTCGGATTATTTTTATGACGGGTGGAGCCTATATTAAAAAACTTGAGGAATTTGTAAAAAACGAAGAACTCATTTTTATTGAAAAACCATTTAATCTCAATGAATTATTAGCCGCGATTGAGCAGGTGTGTGTTAGGGTCTGTTGACAATTGGTTCTTTGGCTGCAAAAAGAGTGTAATCGGTAAAAATTGGTTCTTGTTTTCGTTAAATAGCTTGCTATTCGCCTCAA
>JABEVJ010000081.1 GCA_013043985.1 Legionellales bacterium
ACCAGCAATAGTTATTCATATTGTGCAGTTTTAATCGTTTCTTCTGGCGTAAAATAGCAAGTTAGAAAACCGAAAACTCATGTGTGTTGAGTATATATAGTCTCCGCGATTGATGTCCCTAAATCTCCCTAAAACCATTTGAGCGCGGAATGTCGCAATTCTCATCTGTTTTTTGTTTTTTCCGAATTGGCTGTGTTGTGGCATCCCCATTATTAATAGATTTGTCGATCTTCTGCGAAAAAAACATGCCCTTAATAAGCTTCTTCTCTCTTTTATAAGATAGGGTGTTTCGTGAAGGGATTTTTTGCACATTTTCTAACGTGCTTGTGAAGTGGATTTTTTTTCTTGAGCTGCTGGCTGGGGGAATGTTGAGTTGCAGTGGGGGTATATCCCGATTTATCAACAGTTTCCTGATATTAACAGGGGTATTGCTTTCAATATTGAGTTCTGTTTGCTGGTTGCTTCCATCAAGAGGGGTAGTTTCTTCACTGATAATTTTAAATTCAAGTTTGAAAGCCGCATTAAGCTCTTCTTCATCAATATTGTAGACGCTAGGCGCTAGAGTTTTCAACACCTTGAGTGCCTTGAAAAATAAAAAATGAGCTGTTTCTATCTCATCGATTGTATCCTCTATGAAATCGACGCTGTCTTGCATGTTTTCATGTGTGCCATCTGAAATAGCATCATTATTATTTTTGATATATTTTAATGTACGGTTGGTTTTTTGAGTTAAAATATTGATAATGTCAGTATAATTATCTATAAATAAAGCCTCCAATTGCTTGGTGGAGGCTGTTTCGTCTTGTATTCTATTTTGTTTCAGAAAAACGTTGAAATCTACGTTAAAATAATCTGTGTACGATTTTATTTTATGCAATTGTGACTTGATAATTTGGGCTGGGCGCATGTGGTTTTCAGTAAGTAGATTATAAAGTTGCTCGTCATTGATCATCATTTTTCTCTATGTTTTATTTATAAGGAAGAAAATATATCTGCTGTCGCGTAATGAGCTCAAAAGATGTGTAGCCCTCAATCTGCCTGCAAAAGGAGTAATTATTTCATCATTCGATAAATTTTAACGAACGCTGGATTTGCAGGCGGATTGAGGGGTAATCAAGCTTAATCTCTCAGTAAGTCTGCAAATACTGGCATTCGTTTAAGTTCATTTTAAGAATTTATTTTTTTATTATAACAAGATCTGCGTCGACTCTGTACTGGACATTTTTCATTCACAGGAATGACAAGGGAGAAATGTCCGGTACAAAGTAGGATTGCTTATTTTACAATCAGATCATTTTCAACTTTGACAACCCCAGGAACTTTGCTGGCAACTTCTCCGGCTTTTAATACCTCGTTAGGTGTATTAACGAAGCCACTAAGTTGCACAATGCCTTTAAAGGTCGTCACCGTTACATTACCAGCATGGATGTTTTTTTCTGCAATTAAACTGGATTTAACCTTCGTGGTAAGTACGGAATCATCGAGGTATTGTCCTGTGCTTTCTGTTGTTGTGGACGATGCACACCCAGTTAAAGCCAATACGCTTGTGCTGAGTAATGCTGTGATAATAAGTTTAGTCAGGCGATTAGTCATAGTGCGTTATCTCCTACTTGTTAAAGTTTTTTGTTAATTGTTACGATCCGTTAGCATTTTATCATGTTTAGTTAGAAACCAGAAATATGAGTACGCTATGGGGTAAAGTTAAAATCGGCGTGTAGTCTGACTAGTTCCAGTAGGAGTATTTTCTGCTGTTTTTGCAGGAAGTTCAACTGTTTGATAAATAGTATAGGGATGTTTACGCTCTGGTAAGTGTACTGTTTTTAAGAATACCTTCAATTTTTCAATTGCATGTCGGGGAGGTGCTGATAATTCAACAACAAAATGCGTGAGCGGGGTTGCATCATAGAGGGTTGTGACTGGATTGGCCTTGTCAGGAATATGTTTATGCAGGATACCGTGGCCGCGCAAACAATAATTTTTTTCGTTTGGAATGAGCTTTAATTGTGCAAGATGCTCAGTTATATTTTGAAGCGCAGTTTGATAGGGTGCGGGTAATTCCGCGACAATCTCATCTTCATTTGAAAAAAAACGGTTCAACCCCAGTTGGAGAAAATAATGACCCTTGTATTCAGCAATAAAAAAGTTGGAAAAAAGGGCGGGCAACTTCACATTCCCTACGGGCGATATTTGTTTTGGATGCTTTTTAAATATCGAGGTAGTCATATTTTTTGTCATGCTGCAAACCTTCTACTGGTTATTAAAATGCTTATATCTTTATTGTATTACAATAAAATTAAGTGAAGATTAAAGCCAGTAATTGTTTTTTTCTTTTCAAGGTTTTGTATTAACTATCCCATGAGGAACGTGACCTGTTGCAACATGTTCTGCGGCATCGTGGCAATGCCCTTTTTGATCATCAAAAAATATGTCTGCTTCAAATGCTTTCAGAAACTCTGCTTTACTTAATCCACCTAGAAATAATGCCTCATCAATACGAATTTCCCATGCGCGCAGTGTATTAATAACGCGTTCGTGTGCAGGGGCATCGCGTGCGGTGACTAATGCTGTCCGAATGGGGCAATTGTCAGTTGGAAATAAATTTTGAATCTGTTGTAATGCTTTCAGGAATCCTGCAAAAGGGCCGGCCTGCAAAGGCTTATGGGCAGCTTTACTTTCGCTTTCTCGAAAAGCGTCCAGTCCATGAGATTGAAAAACCTGCTCTGCTTCATCAGAAAACAAGACTGCATCACCATCGAAAGCAATGCGAACCTGGGTTATATCTTGCTGTTTTGCCTCTGAGGGAAATAAGGTTGCAGCGGCACACTGTGAGCTCAAGGCACGTGCTACATCATCAGGATGAGTGGAAAGAAAAAGATCAGCTTCAAATGCATTAACATAACGATAGGGGCTTTCACCATTCGTAAAGGCTGCACGGGTAATGGGAAGCTGGTGGTGTTGAATACTGTTGAATATCCGCAAACCAGTATCTGCACTGTTGCGGGAAAGTAAAATAACCTCAACGAGACGTTCTTTTGTTTCAGGATGCAAAATGGCAAGCAATTTTTTAACCAGATGAAAAGCAGCACCTGCATTTAATACATCATTTTCATGAGCAATTTGATATTTTAGATAAGCATCAATGCCTTCTTCTTCAAAGATGCGATGACTTTCGCTAAGGTCAAATAGAGCGCGGGATGAAATTGCGATGACCAGTTTTTCTGATATAGTGACAGACATAAATTTTGTTCCATTAGTTAGAAGCATATGTACAGTATACAAAGTAAGTGGTAAATTTAGCCAGCATTTTGAAATCAAGGAAAAAAATGATACTAAAATATATCGCAGGCGTAGATGAGGCGGGGCGTGGGCCTTTAGCAGGTGCTGTCATTGCAGCTGCGGTTATTCTTGACCCCAATAAGCCTATTGCAGGACTTGCAGATTCTAAACAACTTTCCGAAAAACAGCGGGAGCACTTATATTTACAGATTCAATCGTCTGCATTAGCGTTTGCCATCGGTAGGGCTGAGCACACTGAAATCGATGAGATTAATATTTTGCAAGCTTCTCTTTTAGCTATGGCACGAGCGGTCTCTGGACTTAGCCTTATACCTGATCATGTTCAGGTCGATGGAAATAAAACTCCTCAATTGACCTGCTCTGTGGAAGCCATTGTCAGGGGAGATCAAACCGTGGCTGCTATCAGTGCTGCATCAATAATTGCGAAAGTCACCCGCGATCAGGAAATGCGTTTGCTCGATCAACTTTATCCTCATTATGGTTTTGCAATACATAAAGGTTACCCGACGAAAGCCCATCTAGCGGCACTTATGAAATACGGTCCTTGTCCTATTCACCGACGGTCATTTGCTCCCGTCAAGCGTGCCTCAGATGGTTGAGATTAGACTTCTTTCCAAACTCGCTACGGCGAGTCAAAGGCAAGGCGCATCGGAGCGCAAAACCCGAGTGTACACGCCAGTACATGAGGGTGTGAGCACCGAAGCAACGCAGCTTTTGACCGCCGAAGTAGAGTTTGGAAAGAAGTCTATTTCAGTTGCACCTATGCTTGATTGGACAGATAGACACTGTCGCTTTTTTTTACGCTTGTTGTCAAAGCACCTGCTGCTTTATACGGAGATGATCACCGTTGGGGCAATCATACATGGAGATCGTCATCGGCACTTGGCTTTTAATCCCAGCGAACACCCAGTTGCGTTGCAATTAGGTGGCAGTGATCCCATTCAATTAGCCGAATGCGCTTTAATTGGCGAAGATTATGGTTATGATGAGATCAATCTGAATGTTGGTTGTCCAAGTGATAGAGTGCAATCCGGCCGCTTTGGTGCTTGTTTAATGGCTGAGCCAGATTTGGTTGCTGAATGTATTGCGGCAATGAAGGCCAAAGTGAGTATCCCTGTAACAGTGAAATCACGCATTGGTATTGATCATCAAGATTCATATGACGAATTAGCCTATTTTGTCAGGCAGATCGAAAAGGCAGGCTGCGATCAGTTGATTGTCCATGCCCGTAAAGCCTGGTTGCATGGGCTTAGCCCAAAAGAAAACAGAGAAATTCCACCTTTGAATTATCCTTGGGTATATCAACTGAAAAGAGACTTTCCTGGTTTGCCAATCGTACTAAATGGCGGAGTAACTGATTTAGATCAGGCAGCAGAGCATTTAAAATTCGTTGATGGTGTGATGATTGGGCGCGCGGCTTACCACAACTCCTATATGCTTGCTGCGGTTGACCAGTATTTTTTTAATGGAACGCTTGCAATTCGCAGTAGGGAAGATATTATCGCAGATTTGATCCCCTATGTTCAGGAGCAAGCCCGGCTTGGGGTAGCCGTAAAGCATATTACACGCCATCTATTAGGGCTGTTTCAAGGCGTTGCTGGCGGTAAGCGATGGCGGCGGTTTTTGAGTGACCATAGCCATTTAGTTGATGCGGATTATACCGTTCTATTAGGAGCTTTAGCTTATACTCAACACACATGAAAAAGGAGGAATATAATGTTGAAAAAATGGAAAAAAAACTGCTTTTTTCTTATCTTGCTACTGCCTTGCCTAGCACAGGCCGCACTGCCGAAAGGTTTTGTTTATCTTGGCAGCGTGGATCCGAATATTCAACAGGCAATTCGTTATGCTGGATATCATAACTTTATTGGGCGTCCTATCACAGGTTATGGACGTCCAGTGTGCATTTTAACTCAGCCAGCAGCTGAAAGCTTGGAAAACGCAGAAAAGATGTTGTTGGCATCAGGGTACTCACTGAAAGTTTACGACTGTTATCGTCCACAACGCGCGGTAGATGATTTTTATACCTGGAGCAAGAATCCCAAAGATCAGCTGATGAAAGCAGAGTTTTATCCACGAACCGATAAAGCAAAACTTTTTGATCTTGGTTATATTGCCTTACAATCTGGCCATTCAAGAGGAAGTACCGTTGATTTGACGCTTGTTCCTTTGCCATTGAAGCCAGAAGCACTTTACACACCAGGTCAAAAGCTTGAGGCTTGCTATGCTCCCTATAAACAACGTTTTCAAGATAACAGTATTGATATGGGAACAGGGTATGATTGTCTTGATGTCACTGCCCATGTCAATAATCCCTCGATTTCACGGCAAGCATATCAAAACCGACTTCTTTTGCGGAAAGTGATGATTGAGAATGGCTTCGTGCCTTATGATAATGAGTGGTGGCATTTTACTTTGAAAAATGAACCGTATCCTAAGCGAGCATTTGATTTTCCAGTGAGGTAAACATGAATAGAGCAGAATTGGTTAATTATTTAGATAGTTTGTTGGCAGTCAATACGATACATGATTATTGCCCCAATGGTTTGCAAATAGAGGGGCGTGATGAAATCCATAAAATTGTGACAGGTGTGACAGCTTGTCAGGCATTAATTGATGCAGCAATTGAAGCAGAGGCAGATGCGATTATCGTGCATCATGGTTTTTTCTGGAAAAATGAAAATCCAGTCTTGACTGGGATGAAAAAGAAACGGATAGGAGCTTTGTTAACGCATGATATCAATCTTTTAGCGTATCATTTACCCTTAGATGCTCATATGACCTTGGGCAATAATATTCAATTGGCTCATCGGCTGGGTTGGCCTGTTGAGGGTCGGTTGAGTGAGCAGGGTGATGCGTCGCTGATATTTTACGGCGAATATGCCGAGCCGCAAACGGTGCACGCTTTTAGTTCACAAATCGAGCAAGTATTGCAGCGTAAACCACTTCACATTGCGGGCAGCAGTGCCAAAATCTCACGTATTGCCTGGTGCACAGGCGGAGCACAAAGCTATATGACGCATGTAATTGGAAAAAATATTGATGCCTTTATCAGCGGTGAGATATCGGAATATACCACGCATATGGCACGTGAAACGGGAATTCATTATTTTGCAGCAGGACATCATGCCACGGAGCGTTATGGTGTACAGGCTCTGGGTGCGCATTTGGCTGAGGCTTTCGGGATTAAGCATCAGTTTATTGATATTCCCAATCCGGTGTGAACAGCGCGTAACGATTTTTTTAGAAAAATGCCAATTTGTAATCGTTTTTTGAGGTTTGTAACTGTTTTTTGAGAATTATGCCGGATTTTCAATATTATATATAGAAAGTGCTATTACGCATGAAAAATGTTTATTTATAAAAATATTATATGTTATAATGCTTGGTGGAGATTTGGTTTATGGAGGGTGACTAATAATGAAACAACAAGGTATACCGATTAATCTTGAAGTCTTAAAATGGGCGATGAGTTCTGCGGGCTATACTCGTGAGACAGAGGTTCACGAATTTCCAAAATTTAATGATTGGGAGTTGGGTATTTCGTTTCCAACCTATTCTCAACTGGAGAAATTAGCTCAAAGATATAAGAGGCCTGTTGCGTTATTTTTTTTCCCAGAGCCCCCTGCTGAAACTCCCATAGAAAAAGATCTGCGGTCTTTAACATCCGAAGATTTAATTCATTTAACACCAAAAGTACGCCATTTATTCAGAAAAGCTAAATCATTTCAATTAAGTCTTCAGGAATTATACGCAGGTAAAATCACTGAGCAAAAAAACAAACTTACGTGGTTGAAAATACAATTTTCCGAATCAATTCCAACTTTAGCTGGTAAAATTCGGGGGCTCTTGGGGGCTAATACTGCAGAAATAGAGAGGCTCGGCAGTGAAGATGAGGCATTAGAATTTTGGAGAGAAAAATTATATGAAAAAGGTATTTTTGTTTTTAAAGATGCATTTAAAGACAACGATGTATCTGGATTTTGTATCTATGATGAAGAATTTCCGATAA
>JABEVJ010000082.1 GCA_013043985.1 Legionellales bacterium
CTTGTCCTTTTGCCTGCTTATTTCTTACACAGAACCGTCTCTTGCCCTTAGTTTACCATGTCTCGCCTGCCTTTTGCGAGATCTGCGGAGTTCTCAGTAGATTTAAGAAACCTGAATTCTATAAAAATGGAAATAGTAGTTCACTTTGGTTTACACGTCCCAAAGATTTTGACCCTCAGGGATATCGTTCCAATGCGCAGAAGAAATCTGCCATTTTGGAACAGGTTCAAGACAATCAGTCCAATATTCGGCTTAGCAACCCGTCTTGAGTTGATATGCTATACTCGCAAGGATGCGAGTATACTATAATTGACCAATATACCCGAAGCGTTTCATATTTCGGGTTTCTGACTTGCTCTTTTCCGCCATATGAAACGCTTCGGGTATAGTCTTCGGACTTATTAAAGGTAAACACTATGACTATTTTTTTAGAAACAAAACATTTAATTTTGAAAGCTCCAGAATTATCCGATTTTCCCGATTTAATTAAATTGCGTTCTGATGCCGATGTCATGCGTTATATTGGTAAAAATGGTGCAACACAAACACAACAAGAAATCGCTCAATTTTTAGAATCGGCTATAGCTTATCAAGCCAAGCATGGTTTTGGCTTTTGCTCCGTTTTTGAAAAAAAAAGTGAAAACTTTGTCGGTCAAGCAGGCCTATGCCATCTTGGTTTCGATGAGAATCAAACTGAAATTGAAATTGCTTATCGCCTTCATAAAGACTACTGGGGAAAAGGGTATGCCACCGAATTGGTACGCGCTTTAATTGAATGGGGGTTTGAACATTTACCTGTTAAAAAATTAATTGCCGCGATTCATCCCGAAAATATCGCTTCAAAACGCGTGCTGGAAAAAGTCGATATGCTTTATATTGGAAAAAAACACTATCGAAATATTGAAGTTGATTATTACGAGATTTACAAAAATGACTCCATCCAGTTAGTTCCCTATGACCCTACATGGATGAAAATGGCAAAGTCTGAAATACGAATCTTACGTGAATTATTGCCCCAAAATCATGTTTTGGATATTCAACATGTGGGCAGTACCGCTATCCCAAACATTCAGGCAAAACCTATTATTGATATTCAAATAGCCGTTGACTCACTTGTAACTATCAAACCCATCGCGATAGAGTTGTTAGAAAAACATGGCTATGTTTACTGGCACGACAATCCTGACTTAGAACGCATGTTTTTTGTCAAAGGAATGCCACCATTTGGTGAAAAAAGAACTCATCATGTGCATATCGTTGAACCAAGCTCACAACATTGGGAGGGAAAATTGTATTTTCGCGATTACTTACGATTGCACCCTGATGTAGCTAAAGAGTATGAGGGTTTGAAAATCAGCCTGCAAAAACAATACACTTATGATCGTGAGAGGTATACAAAAGCAAAAACTGAATTTATAAATGCGATACTTAAAAAAGCACGTTTGGAATTTTACCCCTAAAACATGAGAATAATATTTTTTTAGCTTTTGTTATATCCATCGCGATGGAGAGTATCTATAATACCCGCTGCACTCCTAATTTTTGAGCTCTGGTACAAAAAATGTCAAATAATGAGACTTCTGTCAAAACACAACTCCCCCCTTCTGTCACCAATAACAAGATCAATCTCATTGGCTTATGTGGTTTTTTAGCTGGCGTTGCTTTTCTTATGTCTCACCCCTTGACGTCATCAACGGTAAGTATCCTGCTCCTTCTGTTCTGTTGGATATTCCCCATACTGATATTAGAAACCTTTTTTTTGCCTCATGTCAGACAAGCTATCCGCCCCTATCATTCACGGCAACTTAACCTGAAAAATACCTTCATCCGTTGGATCGGGCTGATTATGACGTTAAGTGTGATCGGTTTGGCTTATTGGGTTTTTCCCGAATATCACGACCAATTTTATGAACCTTTCTGGAAATTCCTGACATTTTGTCTGCCTTGGTTTTTAGCCTTATCCTTTCCCTATTTTTTATGCCTGGGAGATTGCATACCTCCCTGTGATGACCCTTACTATCAAATTGGCTTGGCTGCATTTGGACGAAAACCACGCTTAACCCGCTCCGCTCTTTCTCAATATGCACTGGGCTGGCTAATTAAAGCATTTTTTCTACCTCTCATGATCGCTTATTTTGGGGCTTCTATTCAAAAAATTGAAGAATTTAACAGCGTAGGTTTATTTAATAATTTCTACACGGCTTTACTTCAGCTATTTCATCCAAGCAGCATCGACACTGTCACTCATTCACTTTCAACTAGTTTTGCCTACGTATTTAATTTTTCCTGGGATCTCATTTTTTTAATTGATTTAGGAATCGTCTGTGTTGGATATCTTTGCACATTGCGACTATTTGATGCCCAAATCCGTTCCGCCGAACCAACACTTTTAGGCTGGCTGGTCGCCCTTTGCTGTTATGCTCCTTTTAATTCGATGCTCTCAGCCAGTTATATGGGTTACGATCGAAACGGTTATAGTTGGGGAGTCTGGCTCTTTCCGCATGATATTATTTATGTTATCTGGGGCACAGCTATTCTATTTTTATGTTTAATTTATGTATATGCATCGATCACGTTTGGGCTGCGCTTTTCAAACTTAACTCATCGTGGAATTATAACAAATGGCCCTTATCGCTATTTTAAACATCCTGCTTATTTATCCAAAAACCTATCCTGGTGGCTTGTTGCTATTCCATTTATTTCTGCTGATGCTAATTATTTCAACATTATTCGTAATATATGCATGTTGCTCTTACTAAATTTCATCTATTATTTGCGAGCAAAAACGGAAGAACGTCATTTAAGTCATGATCCCGTCTATCAAGAGTATGTGCAAAGTATTCAGACAAATGGCCTATTTGCAAAATTGAAAAAAAAACTATCATCATTGCGAGGAACTTTGCTCCGAAGCAATCCACTGGCTACAAAGTGAACTTTTCAAAGCAGCTTAATTGATTAGAATGCGACGTTTTTCCATTTATGTACTAAGATAATATTGTTGATGTCTTTTTCAAAAAGGAATTCTATTATGCGTGCACAGAAAATTTTAGTTACTAATCTCGCACTTGCCTTAACTTTAGTCAGTGGGTATGCGATGGCCGATTTACCTTATAACATTTGTACTGATATACCCTCATGTCAGACCCAAGCAGCGACTGGAAATATGGAAGCAGAATATAATCTGGGTTTGATTTACGACGATGGGATTAACACCAAGGCCGACTATACACAGGCTGTCCAATGGTATCAAAAAGCAGCCACCCAAGGCTTAGCTGTTGCTCAGTATCGTCTCGGATTGTTATATTACAATGGTAATGGTGTGACTCAAGACAAAAAAATGGCAGCACAATTGTACCAACAAGCCGTTGCTCAAGGCTCGCCCTACGCTTCAGTTGAGTTAGGCTCAATGTATCAAAATGGTGAGGGAGGACTCACGCAAGATTATCAAAAAGCTCTGACCTTATATCAACAAGCGGCAACTGCTGGCGACGTTGATGGTAGTGTAGATGCCGGTATTATGTACAAAGAAGGTTATGGTGTAACCAAAGACTTTGTGAAAGCTCAAACCTATTATATGCAGGCTGCAGTTACTGGTGATGCTGATGCTGCTTATGATCTTGGGCTTCTCTATTACGATGGAGGTTCTGGTGTTCCGCAAGATTTGAATAAAGCCTATGCGTGGTTTGCTACTGCGGATAAGCTTACCCCGAATGACCCGGATACAATGCGGCTGAAAGGTGAGGTTTTTGCGCTTCTGCCACCAGCTCAACAAGTAACTGCGAAAGCTCTAGCTGATCAATATATGGCCAAGTATGGAACTTCCAGCAATTAATTGGGCTGCTATTTTTCGTCCTATGAAATAATTAAAAATTATGCTGTTTTAATCGTTGCATAGGGCGGAAGATAGATGGGTATATACCCATCGCACTTCAAGATGCGAAGTTTATCATCCCACCTGAACGCGAGATTTGGACGTTCTTCGCTCGAAAAACCTCGAAAGACGGGTAGTATTCCTTCGGTTTTTCTTGCTCAGAACGTCCAAATCTCATCGTTCATGCGGGCGCTAAACTTCGCATCTTGAAGTGCGTTGGGTATAGTCAATGTCGCGTAAATTGATAACTCTCAAGTAGCCAATTCCCCTTTTTTGTACTAAGCTCAAAGTATTGGTGAGTTTTTATACAGGGGATTATCCCATGCGTGCAAAAAAAATTTTACTAAGTAACCTCGCATTGGCCTTAGTTTTGATCAGCAGTAGTGCATTAGCCGATTTACCTTATAACGTTTGTTCTGATCTTACCTCATGTCAAAGCCAGGCAGCCGCGGGTGATATGAAAGCGGAGTATAATCTGGGTTTAATTTATGATGATGGTATTAATGTCAAAGCCGATTATACTCTAGCTGCCCAGTGGTATCAGAAATCAGCAACTCAGGGTTTGAGTATCGCTCAATACCGTCTTGGATTGCTCTATTACAATGGCAATGGTGTTCCTCAAGATAAAAAAATGGCCGTACAATTGTATGAGCAAGCAGCCTCCCAAGGCTCTTCTTATTCTCAATATCAATTGGGTATAATGTATCAAACTGGCGATGGAGTTCCCCAGGATTATCAAAAAGCCATGTCATATTACTTACAATCTGCTGCTGGAGGTGATCCTGATGGTAGCGTTGGAGCAGGTATTATGTATAAAAATGGTTATGGGGTATCCAAGGACTTCAAAAAAGCAGTGAGCTTCTATACGCAAGCTGTGAATGCTGGTGATTCTGATGGTGCGTATGACCTCGGTTTGCTCTATTACCTCGGAGGACCTGGCGTTCCACAAGACTTGGTGAAATCCTATGCCTGGTTTGCCGCTGCAAATGCGATGACACCTAATGATCCTGATACAATGAGGCTTAAAGGTGAGGTTTACAATTTTCTGACACCAAACGAACAGCCAGAAGCAAAAACATTGGCTCAACAATATGTGACTCAATATGGCGGTTCAGGGAATTAACTATACTCATCGCATCTTGAAGTGCGATGGGTATATACTCACCCTTTGCGCCAGAGCGTGCCCTGCGAAGTATCTTCGATGGATATTCCTAACGCGGTCAATTGATCCCGAACTCGATCGGCCTCTGCCCAATTTTTTTCTGCACGCGCCACTTCACGCGCCGCAATCAAGTCATCGATTTCCTGATGCGAACTTTGCAGTGCTGCACCACCACGCAAAAACACATTAGGCTCATCCTGCAACAAACCAAGTACACCACCCAGTTTCCTTAAAATGGCAACCAACTCCTCTGTGTATCGCATGTCTTGCTCACGGCATCGGTTGATTTCATGTACTAAATCAAAAAGAACAGCTAAAGCGATCGGGGTGTTAAAATCATCATTCATCGCTTCAATAAAGCGTTCCTCGTAAATGCTGTCTGTTTCAGGCGGCAAAACTTGAGAGATACCCCGCATTGCGGTATAAAACCGATTTAAAGCGGCGGTGGAGTTTTCAAGTGACTCCTGAGAGTAATTCACTGGACTGCGATAATGACTCGATATCAGAAAAAAACGAATGACTTCAGCTCTATACTCAGCCAGGACATCACGAATGGTAAAAAAATTACCTAGCGATTTTGACATTTTTTCCTGGTTGATATTTACCATCCCGGTATGAATCCAATAATTCGCAAATTTTTCCTCATTTGCAGCCTCAGATTGTGCAATTTCATTTTCATGGTGTGGAAACTTTAAATCTCCCCCTCCACCATGAATATCAAAATGATTTCCTAAACAATGTTTTGTCATTGCAGAGCACTCAATATGCCAACCGGGTCGACCCTTTCCCCACGGTGACTCCCAGTAGGGCTCACCAGGCTTGGCCTGTTTCCACAAAACAAAATCAAGAGGATTTTCTTTTTCCTCAACAATCGAAACTCGGGCTCCTGCCTGCAAATCAGTAAGTGTCTTATGAGCCAATTTTCCATAATCAGGAAAGTGACTGACATGGTAGTACACATCCCCGTTTTCCCCAATATAAGCCAGCTTTTTTTCAAGTAACGTTGAAATAATATCCTGCATTTCCTGGATATATTCCGTTGCCAGAGGCTCAACATCAGGTGGTAAAATACTGAGTGCTGCCATGTCTTCACGCATGGCGCCAATAAATCGTGCAACGAGCTCAGTATAAGGCTCATTATTGTCATGAGCGCGTTGGATAATTTTATCGTCTATATCAGTAAAATTGCGGACATAATAAACGTCATAGTGGCGATACCGAAAATAACGCACAGTTACATCAAATACTGCAGCGGTTCGAGCATGACCAATATGAGCATAATCATACGGAGTGAGCCCGCAGACGTAAATTCGAACTTTATTGTGTTCAATAGGATTAAAGGGTTCTTTTTGTCTGGTCAAGCTATTATAAATTTCTAACATTAGATTCCTCTCAAATTTGAGGCAGTAGGCTTAAAAAACTGCCGCTCTCAGACGCTTAATAACCCATTCTGCACCCAGTAATGTAACTATTTTAGACATTTCAGGGCCGTGAGTTTCATTGCTCAATGCAATTCGAAGCGGTTGAAACAAGGCTTTCCCTTTTACGCCCAATTTTTGTTTGATATGTTCTGCCATAGCGGTAAAATCAGCGCCATAGGTGTCAACGGCGTAAATGGCCTCATGAAAAAAAGCAGCTCCTGTTTCTTGCAAAACAAGCTTGTTTTCTGGTGTATACGTTAAATGTTCATCAAAAATCAAATTTGCCCAACGTAATGCATCCTCTGGAAAACAGACATTAGGCCGTATGGTATCAATAAATAAACTGTGTTTTTCTGCCGGAACAATGCTGTGCACTTCAATGCCCATCCAGTTCCACAAACTTTCATCATCCGCTGCTGCTACCGCCTCTTTTTGCCAGTACAACAACTGATCAGCATCAAAGCGCGCGGGTGAGCGGCTTAGACGCTCAGAATTAAAATTCTCGGCAAGCTGGTCAAAAGACATTAAACCATTTTTTTCGTAGCTATGACCCAACCTGGCCAGATAATTAATTAGCCCGAGCGGAAAAAACCCTTCATTCCGCAACTCATACACGCTGCGGCTTCCATGTCTTTTTGATAAAGGACTATCGTCATTGCCCACAATCAGTGACAGATGTCCATATTGTGGCACGGGTAAGTTTAATGCCCTTAATATTAAAATTTGTCTGGGTGTGTTGGTCAGATGATCCTCTCCCCGCATGACGTGGCTAACACCCATGGTCGCATCATCAATTGCATTACAATACATAAAAGGAGCGGTACCATCTGCTCGGCGAATAATAAAATCACCTAAATCATTCGTACTAAATCGTTGTGGTCCCTTAATAAAGTCAGTAAATTCAACTGTCCTGTCTACTGGAACATGAAAACGCAAGGTAGGAACCATACCTTGGGCACGTTTTTGGGCAATCTCCTCAGCCGTCAGATGGCGACACACACCCGCATAGCGTGGTGGCTTGCCCGAGGCTAACTGCACTTTACGATTAATGGCTAATTGAGCTTCGCTGCAAAAACAGGGATAGGTTAGCTTTTGCTCTTCTAATAGTTGATAATATTTGTCATAGATTCCCTGACGTTGAGATTGCCAGTAGGGGCCGTTTCCTTTGTCAGCATTTGGGCCTTCCTGCCATTTTAAGTCGAGCCATAAAAGATCTTGTTGTAACTGTTGGGTAAATTCATCGGTAGAACGAGTTTTGTCGGTATCTTCAATGCGCAGCATAAAAATACCATTTAATTTGTGCGCATACAGGTCGTTAAACAGCGCTGTACGTGTGTTCCCCAAATGCATTAAACCTGTCGGACTCGGCGAAAACCGAAATTTAATCTGTGATTCTTGCATTATTTTTATACCCCGACCTCGCCGTTGCTACTGAAAAAATGTTTGGAAGAGTATAACCTACATCGAATATTCAAACAACCAGGGTAATATGATTAATGCTGCTTTGGTGCAGCCGGAAGAACATCAGGAGTCAGCTTTTTCAATTTTTTTACTTCATGATAAGCTACTTCGCGTGTCGCATTTCGATAAAAACCACCATATTCCGGTAGAGAAGTCAGTTTTTTGCGCGCCAACTCCAGCAATTCAGCCACTATATGCCGAATAAAACCAGAGAACCCGGATGATTTTTTAGCATCCCCTGCAACTTCCTTGGGCGGAATCGCATTCGCGTGCTCTATAATTTCTTTGCGTTGAATAGCACTAGGACTTACGCATTGACAGGAATATCAATTTTTGCTGTACCTAAAATAAATCCACGAATAGCTCCCACAAATAAGTCTCTCTTTAATTCATACCAA
>JABEVJ010000083.1 GCA_013043985.1 Legionellales bacterium
ATAATACTTTTTTTTCCGGCAACTTGAGGATCAAGCAAAAAATTTTTGCCAGTTTCGCGGGAGACTTCGGCTGCAACTTGGCGAATATCTGCATCCTGCAGGTTCCATAAGCGCCCAGACGATTTACTACTGCTATAGCCAGAATCATTTTCACCTAAACTCAATGCAGGGAGTATGCCTAGACCTGTTAGTGTCAATGTGATAACAGCAATAAGTGAAAGCGACAGTTTAGTTTTCACAATAATGATCCAAGCTATTCACGCTAAGCGATACCCCTTATATTTTTTGGAAATTTGCAATCTCTATCGCGGAGTTGTTGCCGCGTAATGTGAAAATTACAGTAAATATCGAAAAGCGCTCGTCATTGCGAGGAGCTTGCGACGAAGCAATCCAGTATAGAAAGGCGTAAAATCAATAGACTAGCATTTATAAGTACTCTGGATTGCTTCGTCGCAAGCCCCTCGCAATGACGAGGTTTTTTCCAAATTTGCTGTTACTCCTAATTTCGCAACAACAACTATATACCCATCTGTGCTGAGTATACCGTCATCTCACCACGAAGAGAAGTTTGAAACAACTTTTTTCGTTCAGATAGGTTGAGAGATAACTGACTGAACAAATAATACAGTTTTGTGATGATACTTTCAATCGTCATGTCATAACCGCTTATCACTCCGCGAGTCGCTAAAGCTTGACCTGTTGCATAGCTTTGCATGTCTACATTACTTTTCAAACATTGAGATTTATTGACAATGAGTATGCCTTTTTCTTCAGACATTTCAAGGAGTTTAAGCAGCTCAGGCTGTTTAACAGGAGCATTGCCTACGCCATAGGTTTCAAGAATCAGCGCTTTTGGAGCCTGGTTGAGTATCGTCTCGAGCAGGGAGAGTTCGACTCCTGGGAAAAAAGCAAATGTTGCTATTTTTTGTTGAGTGAAAACTTGCCAGCTAGTTTTCGCTGCTTCTGGTAAGGGCAGAAGCAAATCCTGTCGAATAAAGATATTAGTTCCTACTTCGCCCAAACTGGGAAAGTTTGGCGAACTAAATGCATCGAATCCAGAGGCATTTGTTTTTTGTGTTCGATTTGCACGCAATAATTGGTTGTTAAAGAAAATGCATACTTCTGGAATGGCATAAATACCGGCTATCAACATCGCATTGATTAAATTTTCTCTCGCATCAGTATGTGCTTCAACAAGAGGAACTTGTGAGCCCGTGAAAATAATAGGTTTTCTTAAATTATGAAACATAAATGACAAGGCAGAAGCTGTATATGCCATGGTATCGGTACCATGTAAAACAATAAAGGCATCATAGTTGTCACCATGCTGGGCGATATCGTTAGCAATGGTATTCCAATCTTTGGGTGACATGTCAGCCGAATCTAATAAGTTAGCATACTCGATGAAATCATAACTTGGCATAGCAGAGTGTTTGAATTCAGGCATTTTTGCCATATGCCATTTAAGTAAGCCTTCTGCTGGTTGGTATCCATCAGCAGTTTTTCGCATTCCGATAGTACCGCCAGTATAGATAATTAGAATTTTCTTTTTTTTAGTTGTGTGCATACAACGGTCCAGCCCGCTCCTCATCCCGCAACGTCAATATTTCATATCCCTCATTGGTAACCAAAATCGTGTGTTCCCATTGGGCAGATAAACTGTGATCTTTTGTCACAACCGTCCATTTATCAGGCAATAAACGTGAATGATATTTTCCAACATTGACCATGGGTTCAATCGTAAACGTCATGCCAGCCTGCAACGCTATGCCAGTTCCTTTTGTTCCATAATGCAAAACTTGAGGATCTTCATGAAATTCACGACCTATCCCATGACCGCAGTAATCACGCACAACTGAAAAATTTTTGTTTTCAGCATGTTGTTGAATAGCTGCCCCAATATCACCTAATTGGGTACCAGGTTTGACCATCTGAATACCAATCATCATACACTCATAAGCCGTTTGGGTAACTCGAAGCCCCAAAACATTGGGTTTGTTACCAACAAGAAACATTTTGCTCGTATCGCCATGAAAACCATCTTTAATGACTGTCACATCAATATTGATAATATCTCCATCTTTTAATTTTTTAGGTCCAGGAATTCCATGGCAAATCTGATGATTGACGGATGTACAGATGGACTTGGGAAACCCACGGTAATTTAACGGGGCAGGAATCGCTTTCTGTACGTCCACGATATAATTATGACAAAGCGTATTCAGTTCATCTGTTGTAATGCCTGGTTTGACATAAGGGCCGATCATCTCGAGAACTTCTGCCGCCAGTTTTCCGGCTACGCGCATTTTAGCAATTTCATCTGGGGTCTTAATATATACAGTCATCATTCATACTATTTGGAAGTATACTCAATACGCATGAGTGTTGAGTATTTGTTAATATTGTGATATAAACGCGGTGTTTAATGCCTATTGCAAAATAGTTTGCAACGGGTACATTAAAACATAAACGACACACGTTTGTCGACACGCCTTTTGGGGTGCTTATTTAATAGACTCCTTGAAATTGGATTTGCGGCTAGGCGCGGTTGACTTGAGCCGCCGGAGTGTACTGCTTGTACATGAGGACGGCGAGAGGTCAACCGCAACAACGCCGCAGATTCAATTTCGAGTTTATAGACTCCTTGAAATTGGATTTGCGGCTAGGCGCGGTTGACTCGAGCCGCCGGAGTGTACTGCTTGTACATGAGGACGGCGAGAGGTCAACCGCAACAACGCCGCAGATTCAATTTCGAGGAGTCTGGATAGGTCAGAAGGTGGGACAAACGGAGGCTCAACCCTTAGGAGAAAATTATGTCAGTCACAATGCGTGATATGTTACAAGCTGGCGTTCATTACGGACACCAAACCAGATATCGCAACCCACAAATGTCAAACTACATTTATGGCGTTAACAGCAATATTCATATTATCAATTTAGAAATCACCAAACCCTTATTTGATGATGCCCTTAATTTTGTTGGCCGTGTTGCTGCGGATAAAGGCAAAATTTTGTTTGTTGGCACCAAATATGCCGCTCAAGACATTGTAAAAGAGCAGGCCGGGCGCGCAGGTATGCCTTATGTTAATCATCGCTGGTTAGGCGGCATGTTGACTAACTATCGTACTATTCGTCAATCGATCAAGCGCTTATTTGAATTAGAAAAAATCACTCAAGATGGAACATTAGATCTATTAAAGAAAAAAGAAGCCTTAATGTTGACCCGAGAGAAAGACAAGCTGGAATTAAGCATCGGTGGTATCAAATTCATGGGTGGTTTACCGGATGCTCTTTTTGTTATTGATGTTGGACATGAAGATATTGCAGTTAAAGAAGCGAATCGTCTAGGCATTCCAGTTATTGGCATTGTCGATACGAATAACTCACCTGATGGAATTGATTACATGATTCCAGGCAATGATGATGCCATGAGAGCTATTCGCCTTTACTGTGGTGCTGTTACCGATACTATCCTGACAGCTAAAGAGGCTGCGTCAACCACAGCACCAACCACAGCACCAGCCACTGTGCCTGAGGAAAAAGCAAGCGGTGATGCGGCGTAGTGGTAAGCATCTTAAATAATTAGAGACGACGTTTATTTTTTTGTTAGTATCATTCCCGCGAAGGCGGGAATGATACCTTATACCGGATTATTTAAGGAATTCAGCCGTAACTTAAATTTAGATTAAGAGGATAAAATTATGTCAGACAAAACAACAGCTATTACAGCATCGATGGTGAGTGAGCTGCGCTCGCGAACAGGCGCTGCCATGATGGATTGTAAAAAATTTTTGGTTTTAACCAATGGTGATATTGATAAAGCAATTGAAGAAATGCGCAAAGCAGGGGCAGCCAAGGCAGCCAAAAGACAAGGCAACATTACTGCTGAAGGCATTATTGCGATTCATAGCGATCACGCATCCCATGCAGCTGCATTGGCTGAGATTAATTGTGAAACTGATTTTGTTGCAAAAGCAGCTGATTTTCAAGAGTTTGCCGATCAAATTGCCAAACGCGTACTGGAAACACAAACAACCGATCTAGCAGCTTTATTGGCAAGTCCATATCGAGCTGAAAGTTCAGAAACGATTGAAACGACTCGCCAGAACTTAGTGGCAAAAATTGGAGAAAACATCTCGATTCGTCGGGTTGCACTCATCAAGACAGACAATATCGTTGCTAGTTATTCACATGGCAGCCGAATTGGTGTTTTAGTGGAAATTCAAGGTGGCAGTCTTGAGCTTGGCAAAGAAATGGCAATGCAGGTTGCTGCAAGCCGGCCTGAAGTTGTCACACCAGAGCAGGTTCCTGCCGAGTTGATTGCAAAAGAGCGAGAAATTTTTATTGCTCAAGCATCAGAAAGCGGTAAACCACAAGACATTATCGAAAAAATGGTTAGTGGTCGTA
>JABEVJ010000084.1 GCA_013043985.1 Legionellales bacterium
GGTAAAAGAGAGAGCGTTATTGGAAAAAGCGTAATACGGGGGAAACCACCCCGTATTACGCTCTTTTCATGAAGTATCTCTTTTTTACCTCTTTTATAAAGAATTAAACATCAAATATAGGTGCACTATTTCCGCTAATACGGGCTACACATACTACTTTTCGACTTTAGATTCACAGATATACCCACACAGACCTACTTCAGATCATGTGGTCGACCTGTATCTAAATGTTCCTCTAGCTGTTGTTGCTCATTGCGCTGGATGCGATGATCATTTAATTTTTTAACGGCAAAGAGCGTTACACCTACTGCTGCCGCACCTAGCGTGTATACACCCGCACCTACAGCAGCACCGACAAGCCCACCTACAATCGTAGCTACAACTGGACACACACCCGTACCAAGTGTAGCGCCCGTAGCGGCACCGAGTCCAACTGTCTGCCAGAATGTACTCAATAACCCGGTTGCAACAACGGCTGCGCCAGCAGCTCCTGCGCCTGTAGTTACAACTGCACCAACGCCTGCAACAGCTAAACCAACCTTTGCTTTTTTACTCAACGGTGGATGCGCTAAATTTTTGCAGCGAGTAATCAATGCATTGACTTCTGGCACTGGGTTGTATGCAAAATTTCCTTTGCCCAGCACTATAATCGCTTGATAGTCGTTATCAATATCATTTTTTGCTGCTGTAAGTGCTTCTTTTTCTGGTCCGTCTTTCTTCTTATCAATGACTTTTTGTAGGGCTTTTATAGCACGTTGATAATTAATGAACGGCCCAACGGGACGCGCAGTCAATGCAGCAGCATCCAGAAGTTTTTCTTGCCCGGATCTTTTATTTCCTGTTGTGAAAATGATCTTATCATTAACCGATAAGACTTCATTGTCGGCACTTTTCTCACCCAAGTGATACCAGGACTGATTATGAATTCTTTCCCAAGCAAGTTTTGCTCTTGCTTCTGTGAGATCTCTTCCAATATCTCGTAATGCGCTGGTAGAAACTTCCGGCTTTAAATCATTCATTAAACGATGATGCTCAACCTTAAATGCCTGGTAGTTTGCCAAGAGATTTGCTTTTGCATTGACATTATTTGTATGGCTTTGCAAATACCGAGGAAGCGTGTCAAAGGTTCTCAAGGCGTCTTCATATTCCAGCTCATATTGAAGCATTTCTTCTTCAATATATTTAAATAAAAGCGGCAACACGTGCTCTGGAGCATTCTCCTCATTAAGCTTGGGAATAGCTGCCAATTGTTGCTTACGGTGTTGGATTTTAATGCCTAACCGATCTGAATTACCTGCAATATCAATATCGGTTTCGAACACTTGTCCATCAACATTAATATTCTGGTATGTTTCTAGTGTGGCTTTACGTTCTGCAACATCCGCAAGTAACGCTTCTGTTCTTACCTTGATATTATCAAAATAATTGACTAAATTATCGTAGCTAAGAAACGAGTTAATCTCAGCATCTGCATCCGGTAAGAAATAATTAATCCGTAAATTAGCTTCATTCTCAATGACCACAAATACGTTCAAAAGAGCAGTGACATCTTCATGAAGGTAGCTTTGCAAGGAATCATTTATTCTCATTGCTGTTTGCAATTCATTGATTTTAACTTGTATTTCATGACGTTTAAGTATCAATTCTTGCGACTGTTGTCTCACCTTGCCTTTTGCGTGCAAAGTGTGCATCTCTTTTATTGCTGATGTGATGGTTTTTTCACTCTCTTTGCATGACCGCAGGAAGTCAGCAACGCGCCAATTATGTTCAGCGATAAAATTATCCGCATCAAACCCTTCACCTGTATGCTCTATTTTTTTGATAAGATTGATATACTCTTTTGCACGAGCATCAAAATCAGGATGTTCGAAACGTCCTTTTGCTCTTGATAAATCAATGAAAGCTTTTTCACACTTATTCAGGGAGTTTAGCATTGATCTTTTTTGTTCTTCTGAAAGCCCGTCTGGCAGTAAGCTGGCAAAAAGAGCTCGAATACTTTTTCGCGGGTTTTTATTGCGCCAATCTGATTGCTCATCTGAGTTAGTTAAAAAACGCTCTGATTTTTTGACGTATTTATCTGCGCCTTTAATTCTTTTTTGAGTTTCTTCATAATGATCCTCTTCTGCCGACATCGTTTTAAAACTGCTTTCCAAATCATCTTTATAGGCCTTGGCCTGCTTTATATTACCCACCGTTTCCGCTTTTTTTTCAGCAATATTATCAGCCTGAATAAGTGTTCCTCCTACCATGCGGTAAAAAGCACCATATTTTTTCTTATCATCATAAAAATTCATATCTTTGATATTAATTTCTTCCAGCTCAGCTCCCTCAGGGTAGTTAAATTCAATACCCAGGTTTGGAGATACACCAACAATTTTCTTGCCAGCTGTAAACAACTCTGCCACATGTGAAAAGAATTTTTTACCTTGATCATGCTCGCCTAAAGGTAATAAGCTTTCCTGCCAAACCCTAAAAAATGTCTCAACATTGATCTTCACCTCTAATATTTGTTTTTCACCGTTTTCCGTTTCTCTTTCAAACAAATAGGTAAGATTATAATTAGGATTCTCAGGCGGAGGAGTAACGTTTGGATAATAAAAAGCATCTTGAAAAGTATCATTAAAAAGGCGCGATTCATGATGATCATGAATCGTTTTATCGCCGATAATATTGAATACGCGATGTAAGTTATCTGCATTTATGTTAGGGTATGCTTGAAAAATTTGAAAATTTAAATATCGATTTTTTAGTGCAGTGACTTCTGCTGCATTAAGAACATAAGCAGCAGGAAAATCGACCAAATTTTTTTCATCAATAGGTATAGATGCACCTTTCAAAAAATTGAGTTGTTCTAGAGTAGTAAGTTGAGGCTGTTCATCTGCTAAAATGCTGTATGCTATTCTTGCCTCCTCTTGTTCAACACCGAGAGCTTCAGCCATTTTTTCGATTTGCCATTGGCTATAACACGTTGCTAAATCAGCAGGATAATTTTTTCTTTCTACCTCTCCCAATTCACGACGCATTTTTGCATATATCGTAGTTTCAATTGAACACTTATAACTAAAAGGCAACTCATCGTAATCTTTATAATTTATACCTTTGCTTTCTCTTGCTATATCTAACGTCTCATTAACGATTTCTTGACACCAACCATCGATCTCATCAGTGATTTCAGGACGATCATCACGAAGACACTCAGTGATATTCTTTACAAAATCTTTATATTGCTCCAGTTGTGCAGCTTGATATGCTAAGGGTTTAAATTTAGCATATTCATCCTGTAGCTTTGCTTTAACTCTATCGTTTTCCCAATATTCTGTGGTAAGTCTTACTTTACTGAGTTCTTTTCCATATCCCCTAAGCAACAAAATATTTGAGATAGTTGCATACTGAGCATCAAGCGATTCTTGGTCAGCAATTTTGCCGAACACCGAGTTTTTGTATGTATCGATGATTTCAGTGGGAAGAATATGCCCTGTCTTGATCTTTCCATCCACCCTTCTAAATTTATACTGCAATAATTGTTTTGCTGTATCTTTAAAAAAGTATATCTTGTTATTTTCCAGGATATTATCTGCTGGCAGGCTTTGAGCTGCCCACTTTAAGCTATAGAATGGTGCGCCATCAAGCAGTGTTTTCAATGCATGTTGGCTAAATTTGGAGTTTACATCCATCTCCTCAATCTTTGGGAGAGTATGACGAGGATAGAGAAACTTTGTTGAATCCATTTCTGGGAAATAAGCATTGGCAACATGATAAACCGATTCATCTTCTTTTTCAGCGTTTTCACCTGCGCTAATAAGAGTAATATGTCCTTGCTTTTCAATATCACGGGCAAAGAGGGGCAACATAACATGTTGATATATTAAAAAATTATCTACACCCTTATGACGCAGTGAGGCCAGATAAAATTTGGAAGCTTCTTTTTCACTAATCGTTTGATTATTACCAGGCAGGATAGTTTTTGCTTTTGTAAGATTCGCTTGAGCACTTGGTGCATTATCAATGATTTTATCCATTGCTACAGAATGATCACGATCATAAGCTCGATAAATTGCCATTTTAATTTCCTTTATTTATTGCTTGAACAAACATAGAACTTCTTGGGTTTTTCTTCAATAATACTCTTTCTTTATTAAGAATATATTAACCAATACTTTGTATTAAATTTAACAAAAAGGGATAACGCTATGTTCTTTCAGTTATTTTGCCGCACAGCGAATTATGTAGGATAAACCCGACAAAAGAAAGAACGAGTTCCTAAAATATTTTTGAGCACGCTCGGTGTCATTCCCGCGAAGGCGGGAAACCATCGTCAAGCTTGCTGGGTATAGTCTCAAATTAGATCTATGCGGTTATTAATCTCAGGTTGAGGAGGTGCATTTAAAGTCTGAAATCCTTGCTGCAATTTCATCCCATAATTGAAAATCTGCATTGGAGCATCAATTTTTGATACTCTCAATCCAACTCCTGCCGATTCTCTCAGTAAAAGCTCATCTTCCTCTGAAACTCCCGCATTAATAATCTCACGAACCGTATCTGTACAATTCCGTTTATAAAGAGAATATTGCTCTTCATTAGTAGCCAAGTCTTGCATTTTTGTTAACATATCCTCCAGATCCAAACCATGCGTAAGCCCTTGAGGATCATTCGGATTTTTAAGCGGTAACAGCACAATGGCACTCGGAGGCTCACCTTTCAATGAATGTCTTGAGTCAAAATTTTTCTCAAACCGGGCAATCTTATCATCAAGATTGATAACTTTTCGAGGAATTCGAGAGATCATTTCATACTCTTCATTACTAGGCTCTAAGGCATAATTCCTGAGCTCAGGCTCTTTTACCAGCTCTTGGAGCCATGCGTCTGCGTTATTCCTCAAAACGGCAAGCTCATCCAACAATACCGCTTTCTTTTGTTGCAACTGTTGCCAGACTGGATCAGATTCATAGGTTTGACTCCAAGGCTCTGCTTCATGTTGAATCTTCTCAACGCCTGCTTCAATATTCTTTTTTTTGGTAACTGAAGCAAGCACGCCTGTATCTGTTGTCATTGGTACTGGATTATCTGGAGTATAATGTGCTCTTTTGATTTCTCTTTTAATATGTCCTTTTTGGTGACGCCATTCTGCATGAGTATCTTCATCGATTGTCTGAATTGAGTGAGGTCGTGTATGCTCTACATCGCCTGGCCACCAGCTAAAATAAGCATAATAAACGGTCTGCTCTTCACGTACATACCGATCTTCCGCTATTTTTACTGACACAAACTGAGTGCGCTGACCTATTTGAACCCCTTCAGCAGTTTTGTATTTCTTATATAAAGCCTTTCCAGCTTCATCGGCAGGCCAGGTAACCTCCAATGCAGCATGTCCAACATTTCCGCCAAAAAAAGTTGATTTTGCGGCACGCAAATAACCGCGGCCTTTACCACTTCCACTATTCCAAGTATATAAAGCAACAGAACCTGGGTTTGGCATGATATTACACCCCCACTCCTATATGAGTTTAATTCTAGCACATAATGCAAAAAATATTAAATAATATAGTCATAAAAATTATGAATAGCTAAAACGTTATTGAAAAGTGTTTAATATTATGCTAATATAACTCTGTGTTTAAAAAGTCAAATCATTTATGAAACCATACTCAATTTGGAGAGTAAACTGTGAAAATATTTTGTGTCGGAACCCCGATAGCGTATTTAGAGAAAAAATTACTTCAGGCACCTTCTTATAAGCAATTCACAGATAAAACCCTGTTATCTTCTTTACGAATTAAAGAAGTCCGGGTTTTTATTAATGAAAATGAGGCAATTGCCTATGCTGAATCCATGCGCACCGCAGCGAAACCACCTGTGACACCAATAAGTGACGCTAAAATAGCTCCTGTATTTGAAGCGATCCTGCCAGATGATTACCAACTGCCAGCTCAACAAAATGAAACAGTACAGTATGAAATCAAGGAAAACAGCAGAACACGCTATAATAGCGAAATAATTAATTATTACTTGGTACCTCGAGAAGCCGTAGAACAGCTTATTTCTGCTCAATTTGCTAACTCAAATATCCCAACTTATCAATTTTCAGAAGCTGACGACTTGAGTCAAAAAAGGTGTTGTATTATCAGCTAACCCGTTTACTCAGTGTAGCGAGCGTAGGTATATCTACGCTTGGTTCCTCATATCCGAGGTTAATCTAACAAATTCCTTCTCATCCAGAACTGGAACACCCAACGCTAGCGCCTTATCCAGTTTACTGCCTGCGGCCTCTCCTGCAATCACTGCATGAGTATTTTTTGAAACTGAGCCGCTGACCGTTGCACCCAACCCTTCCAACACCGCTTTTGCTTGATCGCGTGAAAAGGCTGTTAATGTTCCTGTCAATACATAGGTTTGCCCCTGCAAAGGCAACACTGCTTTTCTTTCAGTCTGTGGCCAATGTATTCCCGCTTTCAAAAGCCGCTCAATGACCTCACGATTATGCTTTTGACTAAAAAAAGTATGAATGCTTTGAGCAACAATAGGACCAATATCAGAAATCGTTTGCAAATTTTCCTTATCCGCTTCCATCAATTGCGAAAGGTCACGATAATGGTTTGCCAGGCTTTTCGCTGTAGTTTCGCCCACATCCCGAATACCTAATCCATAAATCAATCGAGCAAAAGTGGTTGTTTTACTTTTTGCAATCGCGTCAAGCAAGTTTTGAGCGGACTTTATGCCCATTCGATCCATTTCAGTAAGTTGATTAAGATTCAGATGATAAATATCCGCAATGGTATGGACTTTTCCCAAATTCACCAATTGCTCAACAATGCGATCACCTAAGCCTTCAATGTCCATTGCTCGACGGTGGGCAAAATGACGAATGGCCTCTTTGCGCTGGGCTGGACAATATAGCCCCCCCATGCAGCGTGCTCTTGCTTCATCAGGAGAACGATAAACAGTTGACTGACAAACCGGACAAACTTCCGGCAGTTCAATCGCTCGCGTATCCTCTCCTCGCCTGTCCAAAAGCGGAGCAACCACCTCAGGGATCACGTCTCCAGCGCGGCGAACAATCACGGTATCACCAATTCGAATATCTTTGCGCTGAATTTCGTCCATATTGTGCAAGGTAGCATTGCTCACGGTTGCTCCCCCTACAAATACTGGTTGCAGCCTTGCAACGGGTGTCAGCGCACCAGTTCGACCCACCTGAAACTCAACATCAAGTAAAACAGTCACTTGTTCTTGTGCTGGAAACTTATGCGCTAAAGCAAAACGAGGCGCACGTGACACAAATCCTAAGCGTCGCTGCAATGCTAGATCATCAACTTTATAAACTACCCCATCAATTTCATAAGGCAGACTTTCGCGCTTTTCCTGCATGGCATGATAATAGTCAAGGCATCCCGCAATTGTGGTTTTTTGCTCAGTTAATTCATTAACCCTGCAACCCCACTCTCTCAAACATTGTAAAATTTCACTGTGTTTTTGAAAAATATGATCATCGGAAACTTGCCCTATGCCATAACAATAAATTGACAATGGTCGCTGGGCTGTCATCCTCGGATCTAATTGACGCAGACTGCCTGCTGCGGCGTTGCGGGGATTGACAAAAATCTTTTCATTAGACCTCTTTCGAAACTCTACTGCTGAAGTCAAAAGCTGCGTTGCTCCGGTTCTGCGCTCCAGTGCGCCTTGCTTTTGACTCTCAGCGGTGAGTTTCGAAAGAGGTCTATGCTGCCGAGCTTCGTCATTCAAATGTGCAAATCCTGCTTTAGACATATAAACTTCGCCTCGCACTTCCAACAATGCAGGGAAATTGCCACGCAGTTGTAAAGGCACATCACGCAAAGTACGAATATTGCTGGTAATGTCTTCGCCGACCGTTCCATCACCTCGGGTAGCTGCGGAAATTAGCAGTCCTTCCCGATAGAGCAATGACACGGCCAGCCCGTCTAATTTAGGCTCGCAAGTAAACACAATATCATCGTAGGAATGCAAACGCTCACTAATCCGCTGTTGAAATGCCAGAACCTCCTCTTCCGTGAAAGCGTTATCCAGCGATAACATCGGCACTTCATGCCTAATTTCCGCAAATGCTTTTACAGGAGCTGTGCCTACGCGCTGAGTTGGAGAATCTGGGGTAATCAATTCAGGATGCAGAGACTCCAGCTCCTGGAGCTTGCGCATCAATTTGTCGAACTCCACATCTGGAATACTTGGCTCATCAAGTGCATAATAACGATAATTATGCTCGTTTATGGCTTGTCTTAGGTTTTTAATTTGTTCAATTGTCGTTTTGTCAGCCATGTTTTCTTATTCACCCAAATTGCGCAAAGCAGGCTGCCTCTACTTCAGTAGACCAAGCTACTCGATTTGCATTCAGAACCACAGCATCCAAATCATCTGCCAATTGTTCAGCAACTGCAATCATGGTTTCAAGTACAACTTTGGGATACTTGATCTTACTCGTATCCATGAATAAAGTAATACCCGGTGTGCGAAATGCCTCCAGATGATTGAGATCAATAATTCCCGGATTGATAGCAGAAGCCGCAGCAAACAAGGGAACACCTTTACCGCCATTTTTTTCGTGGTAATGAAATATGCGATTCTGCCCATAAACTAAACCAGCATTAATGAGCGATTGATAAAGATCATTACCAGTAAACTGAGATTTATCTCTGGCCATCACATAAAGTACAAATATGCCCCTCGATATTGAATCTTCAAAAGATTGCTGTTTTGGTTGAGCTGGACGTTGGTGAATACTGGCAGGAGTGGTTATTGGAGCATACTGGCTGTGACCTTTTGAATGACGCTGGTGATGCTCTTCTGCTTTTTGATGAATCCTATCAATGCGCTCATCCAGTGTTTCGCTTGAAATAACTCGTGGTGCACCAACAATCTGATCTCCCCAACGCCCAACATCTAAGGTATTTGCACGGTTGGTAGAAGTATTTTTATCCAGTAAAAAATCCTTCTCAACTTCAGGCATTTCAAGTTCGTCCTTTTTATGTCTGCGCCGAGCCAACACCATTGTTATAGCCAGCAAAACCAATAGACAAAAAAGTGCTATTCCTAAATCCGTATCATTTATAATCATGTTTCCTCTCCTAACTCTCAGCTAACGACACAGCCTCTTCTATATTAACCGTCACCAATCTTGATACACCAGGTTCCTTCATTGTTACACCCATTAAATAATCGGCCATTTCCATGGCTAATTTATTATGGCTAATGAAAATAAACTGCACATTTTTTGACATCTCTTTGATCAGCTGACAATAACGTCCAACATTAGTATCATCTAAAGGAGCATCTACCTCATCTAACATACAAAAAGGTGCCGGATTTAACTGAAAAATGGAAAAAATAAGTGCAATAGCTGTCAGTGCCTTTTCCCCGCCTGAGAGTAAATGGATCGTACTGTTCTTTTTCCCTGGTGGCCTTGCCATGACAGTCAGACCCGTATCGAGCAGATTATCGCTGGTTAATTCAAGATATGCGCTTCCCCCGCCAAAAACTTTTGGAAACAAGGTTTGGAAAGCCTGATTCACTGTTTCAAACGTTTCACGAAATTTAAGACGCGTTTCTTTATCAATTTTTTGTATCGCTTCGTCCAATAATCCCAAAGCTTCAACTAAATCATTGTATTGGGCATCAAGATAACGTTTTCGTTCTGATTCTACAACAAGCTCCTCAATAGCTGCAAGATTTATTGCACCTAAACGCTGAATGCGCGCTTGCACTCGCTCTAAACCTTCCTGCCATTTAACTTCGTTTGCATCAGGTGGCAACTGAGCAACCACATCTGCTACAACAACGTTCAAAGCACTCATTTGCTCTAGTATAGCCTGTCTGCGCACGTGTTCGGCTTGATGGGTCAAGCGCACTTGCTCTAATTGGCCGCGTAATAATTCGGCCTGATGATTATTTTGGTGACGCCGCCGTTCTTGATACTTAAGTTGTTCATCATACTGATCAACATGTCGTTTTGCTTCTGCCACCACGTCCTCTGCTAATCCTCGTTGTAAAAGCCCTTCACTTAATTGAGCTTTGATCTCTTCAATAGGTGCCGTTATCTCAGTCATCGATTTATCAAGATAAACGCATCGTTCATACATCTCTTTCACTTGCTGTTCAGAGCGCAACAAACTTTGCTGCTTTGTTTGCAATTCGGCGGTTAATGTTTTTTGTTGAACTTGAAAACGATGAAACTTATCTTTATCCTCGCGATGCCGCGCTTTAATCTGTTCAAGATTAGCGCGCAAAGAATCCCGTTTCGTTTGAAGTGTTTCCCGTATTTTAGCATCGTCCTCCATACTGGCTAATGCCGTTTGCCACCTTTCGCGTGTTTCATGCAAATTCTGCAAAACCGTTTTTTGTGACAATTCGAGCTCATCAACTTCAGAAATAATTTGCCCTCTTCTCTGCTGCTGTTGCTCGCTTCTATTTTGACGTACCCGTTTGTCAGCCTGCAACATCGCAAAACGGCTTGCCAATTGCGTGAGCTGTTTTTGCTGCTGTTCTTTCGTGCGCTCAAGTTGCTGTAAGCCTTGTTTACTTTCTTCCAGCAAAGCTTCAATGCCAGTTAACTCACACTCATTTTTACTCATATCGAGACGTAGTTGCTCAAGCTCTTGATTGCGCTGCAGCACGCCTGCATGTTCGTCTTTATCCCGCCATACTCTCACCCAATGATGGCTTAGCCAAATTCCATCACGTGTCACAATCGATGCCTCTGCTGACAAAGAAGGAAGAAGTGCAAGGGCTTGCATCAGATCATCAGCAGCATGGATAAATCCAAATAACGAAGCGAGTGGGAAACCGTCAATTGTTGAGTGTGAAGCATTAATCTCAATTTTATTCATTAATAAACTTGGTGCCAAATCTGAAGGGCAAGCTTGTTGTGAGCCAATCAGCATGACACTACCCTGCTCCAATGTTGCAATCAGTGCAGTCATCGGCATCACATCATCAACACAAACAGCCTGTAATGCTTGTCCCAAAACGGTTTCTACTGCTTTTTCCCAGCCAGGCAAAACACTCAAAAGTTCAGCCAGGCGAGGTTTATCAATAAGCTGATGCTGTTTTAACCATCCTTGTATGGTTTTGCTGCCTTTGCCAAGCGCGGCTTGTTGCAACGCATCAAGAGAGGCAGAGCGGCCTTCGAGTTTATGCGATTGACTGCGCAGCAACTCAATTTGTTGTTGGTGCTGCTGCAATTGCAGACGAATTTGTTGCATTTGCTCCGTTGTTGATTGGAGTTGAACAGTCGCTTCTTCTTGCTCAATTTGCGTTTCTGCGATTTGCTCGCCAAGAATAGCCAATTCATCGGTATTTTCTTGCTGATGTAATGATTGCAATTCTTCTTGCAATTTTTCGGTACGCTGTCTTGACCGCTGAATTTCCAGCTCAAAATGCTGAATGCGTGTTTGCTCAACCTGAGCTTGTTGTGATGAGCTAGCCGCAGTTTGATTAAAACGATCCCATTCAAGCTGCCAAGCATTCATAGTCTGTTCTGCCTCAAACAGCCTGTCACTATTTTGTTCGAGCATCACATCGGCCATCTCAAGCTCAGGAGCGAGGACAGTAAGGGTTTGTTCAATCTCAGTGATACGTGATTTATCAAGACTGCTGTGTTGCTCATTCTGCTGCAGGCTTGCTTCTGCCTGAACTCTATCACGCTGTAATGCTGTGGTGCGTTCGTTAATGTGTTGTAAATTTTGTTCAAATCGGGCAATTTGAGCACTCACGCCATACAATTGTTGTTGTGCCGCTTGCCATCCGCTATTTGCTTGTGCTGTCTCTTCCCGTAAACGCTCAATCAATAACTCCGCATTTCGTTGTTCAGAGATAATGGCCTCATAACCTACCTCCTGCGTCGTGATCTGCTCTTGCATTAGTTGACATTTTGTCTCCAAATCCTGCCAGCGTAGTGCCAGCAGTTCCACACGCAGTGTATTTTCCTCATTTTGCAATTCCTGATATTTCACCGCCGATTCGGATTGTCGCTTCAAGCGTTCTAATTGTTTGTCTAACTCGTCACGAATATCGAGCAATCGTTCCAAGTTTTCACGGGTATGACGCATACGGTTTTCTGTTTCACGCCGGCGTTCTTTATATTTTGAAATGCCAGCCGCTTCCTCAAGATAAACACGCAGCTCTTCAGGACGAGCCTCAATGAGGCGCGAAATCATACCCTGTTCAATAATTGAATAGCTGCGTGAGCCAAGCCCCGTACCCAGAAATATATCGGTAATATCACGACGACGGCAACGTGTGCCATTCAAAAAATAAGTAGACAGAGAGTCACGGTTAATCACCCTGCGAATACTCAGCTCTGTGTAGCGGGCAAATTCGCCCCCAATAGCACCATTGGGATTATCAAATAACAATTCGACCGAAGCTTGACCGACAGGTTTTCTCACGGTTGATCCGTTAAAAATGACGTCCGTACCTGCTTCCGCGCGCAGATTTTTCGCCGTGCTTTCACCCATCACCCAACGTACTGCATCAATAACATTGGATTTGCCACAACCATTTGGTCCGACTACTCCGACAAGATTAGTTGGGAAAGGAATGGTAGTTGGATCAACAAATGACTTGAAACCCGCTAGTTTGATGCATTGCAAACGGAGTCGGTCATCAACTAAAAATGGCAGATTATCTGACAAACTTCACCTCTAATATATCCTCTTAGTGAAAATTAAGAGGATATTATAACCTACTTCCTTAAAATTCCGAATACTTGTTTTTCATTACAAGAATAGGTATCCTTTTCGCCTATTTAGCTTATAATTTGGAGTTGCTATGTCTACGAACGAACTAAAGCAAACGGTGATTGAAATTGCCGCTCGAGGGAAAGGCATTTTAGCTGCTGACGAAAGCTCTGGCACTATTGCCAAACGCTTTGCTAGCATCAATCTTGACTCAACGGAAGAAAGTCGTCGTGATTACCGTGAAATGTTATTCACGACTCCAGGATTAGCGGATTACATTAGTGGTGTGATTCTCTATGAAGAGACACTGGGTCAAAAAGCTCAGGATGGTCGTCTCTTAGCTGACATTTTACGTAAATCCAATATCATCCCAGGGATTAAAGTAGATAAAGGTTTAGTTCCATTATGTGCTACTGACGCTGAAAAGGTTACTCAAGGTCTGGATGGCTTACCAGAGCGTCTTATTACTTATAAAGAAATGGGTGCACGTTTTGCAAAATGGCGAGCTGTTTTTAATATTACTGATAAAAAACCAAGTGAATCGGCAATTCACACTAATGCTCATTTATTAGCCCGTTACGCCGCCATCTGTCAGGCTGCAGGCATCGTGCCGATTGTTGAACCTGAAGTTTTGATGGAAGGCGCTCATGACATCGAACGATGCAAACAAGTGACTGAAACGGTACTTCATATCGTATTTGATCACCTTTCCAAACATAAAGTTATATTAGAAGGGATGATTTTAAAACCTAATATGGTGACGGCAGGAGATCGTGCGTCTGTACAAGGTACAGTTGAAGAAGTTGCTGCAGCGACGTTAAATGTATTATTGCGCACCGTTCCCGCTGCTGTGCCCTCAATTAATTTTCTTTCTGGTGGTCAAAGTGCTGAATTAGCGACAGCTCATTTAAATGAGATGCATAAATTGATGGCTCATTTACCTTGGAATCTTAGTTTTTCCTATGGCAGAGCTCTTCAGGCACCCTGCTTAGAGGCTTGGCAAGGTAAAGCTCAAAATATCACCCTCGCACAAAACTCTTTGCTAAAACGTGCCAAGTTGAATAGTCTGGCGTGTTTTGGGCATTATCGTGACAATATGGATATCTAAATTAGGAAGGTCACCCTGAGCACAGCTCAGGGTGACCTTTAGGGTCTGTTGACAATTGGTTCTTTGGCTGCAAAAAGAGTGTAATCGGTAAAAATTGGTTCTTGTTTTCGTTAAATAGCTTGCTATTCGCCTCAA
>JABEVJ010000085.1 GCA_013043985.1 Legionellales bacterium
ACCAGCAATAGTTATTCATATTGTGCAGTTTTAATCGTTTCATAGGGCGGAAAAGAGCAAGTCAAAAACCCTAAATATGAAACGCTTCGGGTATATACCTTATCTTTAATTTATAATCTAAAGGAAAATTCATGCAAAGAACGATTATGTCACAATTACAGCACTGGCTTACAAGCACTGATCGTCAGCCATTGGTGTTACGTGGCGCACGGCAAGTAGGAAAAACTTGGCTCATACGACACTTGGCTAAAACAAGCGGTAAATTTTTGTTGGAACTGAATTTTGAGAAAGAGACTCAGCTAGTGCGTTTGTTTGAAAGTAACTCACCGCAACATATCTTGCTCAATCTAGGGGTGATGTATACTCAACACACACCAGTTTGAAATCTCCTGTGCCTATAGAGCAGAGTATAAAAACGCGGCATGAATAAAATAAAGCGGCATAAAGATAAGCTTATCATCTTTGGGCTCTTGATAGGGGGCATCCAGAAAAATATAGGCAGAGGGAGTTTGAGGGTATTGTTCCAGAAATAAATGCAGGCTGCGCAGCCTACCTGCGGCGCCACTTTTGACTTCAATTGGGATGACCTTACCTTGTTTAACGGTAAGAAAATCTACTTCTGCTGTACTGCTTTTTGCAAGGCGTTGCCAATAGTAAAGTTTGCCCTGATCTTGAGTGAACCTTAATTCTTGGGCAACAAATTGTTCGGCAAGTCCACCACGGTAAACAGACAATAAATTTTTATTGAGATCTTGCATGTTCATGGGAAGTCCGCACAAGCTTTGCATCAGGCCAATGTCTAGGAAAGCCGCCTTAAATGTTTTCATGTGGGCTGAGGCCTCCAGTGGCAGAGTGGGTGGTGAGCAGTTCGGAATGGGCGTAATCACCTGCGCCATACTCAGAAGCGTGAACGCATTCTTAATGGTAGGTCCAGAAAAATCCTGTGCCAAATGGCTGTATTTAATTTGATTGCCCACTTCTTTAGCGACAGAAGAAAAGACCTCAGACAGGCAAAAATGATTGACACGAGGTGCGTATTTGGCAAAGTCATTTTGAAAAGAAAGAATTAATTCACGATGCACGGTTTGACTTTCGAGGATCGAGCCACTGTCAACAAAAGCTTGAACGGCTTCAGGCATACCACCAATAATAAAATAACGAATCAGCTCTTGTCTTAAAACATCATGTACTGTCTCGGATAACACTTTGGGTTTTTCTTGAAGCAGCGCTGCTAAGTTCTCACGCCCAATAGCCATGAGGTATTCTATAAAACACAGTGGATAAATATTTAAAAATTGAACCCGACCCACCGGAAAGGAAATTTCGGATAAAACAAATTCGAGTAAAGAACCTGCCGCAATAAGATGTAAGTCAGGTATTTCTTCGAAGAAATACCGCAAGGACATTAAGGCTTTTGGGCACTGCTGAATTTCATCGAAGAATAAAAGCGTTTTTCCAGGAATGATTGCTTGGTTAGTCACTAACTCAAACTCGCTCAGAATCCGCTTGGGATCGAGATCTTGGACAAAAATTTTGGCCAAAAGAGGTGTTTTTTCAAAATCGATCGTGACTAACTGTTGCTGAAACTCTGCTGCAGCCAAAGCTTTCACCGCATATGTTTTGCCGACCTGACGTGCCCCTCGCAAAATCAACGGCTTACGACGCCTGGCGTGAACCCAATCTTTAAGAGATTGATTAATTAACCGCTGCATGATAAGCATCCTTTAGAAATACAAGGGTATTTTAGCTGGAATGTTTTAGAAATACAAGGGTATTTTGATGTGTTTTTTTATATCAGTAATTTTGGTATCATCATAATATGTGTCGAGTATATTAAGTAGTCACGATGATAAAAACACCTTTTTATGATTGGAGCAGAGCCTTCATTGACAAGCTCGATCTGAGCGGACAGCAGAAAATACTGGATGTGGGCTGTCGAGAGGGTTGGTTGAGTTATGAGCTGGCTCTGCGTTATCCACAAAATCAATTTGTTGGAATTGATCATTCAGAGGAAAATATCCTCAAAACGCAGCAGCATCGGCTTACTAACTTAAGCTTTGAAAAGGAAAGTGTTTTAGCCCTTCCCTGCACTGATATGTTTGATTCAGTGGTCAGTTTTAATCATTTACTTTGGGTTAAAAATAAATACAGCGCATTGCAACATATTTATAATGGACTAAAAGCAGGGGGCAAGGCTTATTTACAATTATTTGCCACACATGGACACTTAAGAAATGATAGATTCCTTTATCAATGTGCCAATTATGCCGAGTGGCAAAATTATTTTACCGCATTTACGCCAGATTACTATGAAATTTCATTAGCGCAAATCAGTGCATTATTGCAAGACATTGGGTTTATTATTCATCGCCTGGAGTTTGTGAAATATCCGAGTATATTGGAACATCCAGATGAGCTGCATCAATTTTTGAAGACATGGGCAACCCATAAAAACCGCATTCCCTTGAGAAAACAAGATTATTATCTTAAACAATGTACAGACGCCTATTTAAACTTTCATCATTATGAAAAAAATAATGCGTTTACCTATCATGAGTACCTGCTCGAAGTGGTATGTGAAAAGCCCGCGGTTCCACTAACAGAAGAAGCGAAATGCTTTCAACTAACGCAGTTGAAACTGACTCCACGTGAAATATTTGTATTAAAACATGTATTAATGGGAAAAACAGCGAAAGAAATTGCTCGTCTTGATGATTTTTCAAGCAAGGCAGTTGAGTTTCATATTGCCAATATCAAAACAAAATTTCATTGCCGATCTCGTTCAGAAATTTATCAAATGGCTGTAGAAAATGGGTTACTTTACTTAATTACACAAGCTGATTATGCAACTTAGGAATTATCCTAGTTGCCAAATGTTTACCTGTCATATATTTTGGAGGGCGATGCATTTGGCATCATGAATAACGAGGAGTTTAGAATGATGAAATCACCTTTTGAATGGTTGAAAGAGCAAAGCAAAAAATTTTCAGAAAATATCTTCTTGATTGACTCTGATCGGGAAATAACTTATGCGGAAAATTTTCAACGTATTGAATCGGTTATGGCTTATTTCAAAGATATTGAGCCTGGCACAAAAATTGTTTTTTTTGGCAATGGATCAGTTGAGTCTTATCAGCTTTATTATGCAGTTATTGCTACACAGGGTATTTGGATTCCAGTAAGTTATCAAGAAGACTATTATGAAGCATTAAATCCATTGTTAGAAAAAATAAAACCCAATGTTATTATTTATGAAAACTCACTAAGGTACATAATAGATAAACTAAATATTGCTTATAGAATCTTAGCACTTGACGATATTTTTGATTCGCTGGACAATGAGGAAGTGATAGACAATGATATTTATAATCATACAGATGATCGAGTAATCAGTTATTATCTTACGAGCGGTAGCACTAATTTACCTAAAATTGTCCAACATGGTTGGTATGCGACAATACAACATGCGATGGCAACCACTGCACGATATCCTTTTACACCTGGTTCTCGCCTTTTTAATCCAAGACATATATTCCATGTTACTGGCGCCTTTCCCTTAACAACAATCATGCATTCTGGAGGAAGTATTATTATTCCTGATGCGGATTCTTACAAAAAAAATGAAGAGAAGTGCATGTTTGATTGGGCTGAAATAATACAAAAAAAGAAAGTAACGCACATTTCTTTTTTCCCAGGAGAAATGCGACAATATGCACAATTAATTGATGAACATCCCGAGATGAGAGCACCCACTTTACAACGTATTACGACTGGTGGTGAAGCACTTGAATTATCAGATTTGATTAAAATCGCTCGTGCACTGACAATTTATAAACGTACTTATGATTATCTCTGGCAAACCTATCCTTATTTGAATAGTGTTGGCTTTTATTTGTTGAAAAAACTATATGAACAGTTTAACGGTGCATTGGTTCAAATTGCACAGACTTATGGTGCAACGGAATTAACGTGTAATGCAGTAGCCAATGATTTTGAAACGGGTCCAGATCCTCGAGGTATTGGTTCAGCACTGCAAAGTCTCCATGCTCAAATTACTGATGAAGAAGGCCATATTCTTCCAAAAGATGGACGACATATTGGAAGATTGGAGTTTTTTGGAAATAGTATTGCACATGGTTATTTAGCGATAGAAGAAAGCGATTTATCTCGCTATCGTTATCAGGACTTGAGCCTATATCACTATAAAACCAGTGATTTGGCGAGTATTTATCCTAATGGTAATGTTACCTTATTTGGACGAGTTGAAAATTTGATTAAGTTAGGCGGTGATAATGTCAATCCAGTATTATTTGAAAGAAGCATCAAAAACCTTTGCAAAGTGGATGCGGCTATTATTTTCGAGCATCAAAGCAAACTCCATGTGGCGGTTAAGCTTGAGCTGACAAGAGAGAGAAGCAAAATCATATTAGCACTGAAACGTAATCCTGCATTTTCAATGATTACAACTATTAGCTTTTGGAATGATTTTCCCCGAACGTTGGGTGGAAAAACAGATAAAAATGGGTTAATTCAACAAATAAAAACGGGGCAGTATGAAAGTGTGGATATTAATCTTGTACCTATTCCCCGTCAAAATTCATATTGTTCCATATGTTAATGATCCAACGTATACTCTCCGCACATGAGTTTTTGGGATTTATGACGCCGTTCTTTTGCATTATTTGAAGCGATATACCCGAAGCGTTTCATATTTAGGGGTTTATGGCGCCGCTATTTTTCGTCATATGAAACGATTAAAACCAGCAATAGCATCATATTGTGCAGTTTTAATCGTTTCATAGGGCGGAAAAGAGCAAGTCAAAAACCCTAAATATGAAACGCTTCGGGTATATAGTCTCAGCGATAGAGATTTCGGGATTTGTATAATGTATTTGTGCGCTCGATGTCATTCCGTATGGAAGCCGCGTACATAGGTGATAGAGTAAACAGAGAGTTGTACGGCTGGAGATACGGAACCCAAGTGGAAATAGTGAAAAAAAACAAATGAGCCTCTCGACAAACCCTTCAATAGGGATGTTTACAGAGATTTAGTCTGATTTTTTCAAAATCTCCCACTTGGGTTCCGCATCTCAAGTCGTATGAAGCTCGCGATTCTTTTCACCTTCAAGCGCGACTTTCGTACGGAATGACATCGAGCGCACAAAAATAATATACAATATAAGCATTAAAGTCACATAATCAACTTGCAATCAGCTTTAAATGACGTTAATCCAGTGACAGGAAATCTTGTCTGTTCTTGATGAGCGTTGATAATTTATTATTATCGTACAGATGCAATTTAGTCCTATTTTAAAAGGTTATATTGCTCAATGAATGCAAAAATACAATACGTTTTCGTATCGTTTATTCAATGCTTTTCATCGAACCAAATGATCAGTAAAAACGAACATTTTTATCAAGCATTGCCGATAAGATACGGTTACTGTCTCCTATTTATAATAATTCCCTATTTTTTTGACTAAATAGCTTGGTCTGAACCATTGATATTAATATCAATGGTTCAGCGATAATGGCTGATTTATCTTTTTTTGATAAAGCCTTAATAAACCGCTCAATTTTTAAAATATCTGATAGTTCAACTGAAAATTCCCAACAAGCTGCAATCTGACGAGGAGGAAAACTTCTCGTGTATTTACATTTGCTGGTTCCTTTAACATGCTCTTGGTAGCGGCGAGTCATATCGGTTGTATAGCCAGTATAGTATGAGCCATTGACGCATTCGAGAATATAAATAAAGTAGGTCATAGGTTAAATCCAGATGATGGTTGGTTGGTACACACACCCTAGGGTTTTATCCTAGGTACATTGCGCCCATGGATTGTATATAATAAAAAACCGATCAATTTTATATTATGAAGAAAACATCGGCATGGCTTTGTTGGTCACAGATTTTATTGATGTTGGTTGTATAACTCAAATCGATCTGGTGGATGAGCATGTTGGCGTATCCTTGGATGAACAGCATTTGCTTGGTGAGGCCTTTTTAAAGTTCTTGTTTAAATTTCCTTAATACCCGAAAAAATTTTGGATGATAAAAACCTACAACTTAATCAAAATTTGGGGTAAGGGTTATTGTATTCAACAGCCTCCATTTCCCCTTTAATAAATTGAGTAAACGCTGCCATATTAAATTCAGTATGGGTATTTTCCAGAGTAGTAATATATTGATTTCTATTTGCCACCCGCACGACAGTCCAGGAATAACCACCTGACGCAAATAAGGCATTCATTAAAAAGCGGGCTATGCGGCCATTTCCATCCATATAGGGGTGAATATACACGAAAAAATAATGACCTAATATCGCCCTCACCGCTGAGTGTGGTTCATGCTCAAGGCATTCAAAAAAAGCACTCATCGCATCAATCAGTACTTCTTTAGGAGGGGGAATGTGCCTGGAGTTACGGATAAAAACACGGTCATTACGATAACCAAACAATGATTCTGGCTTAATAATGCCGGCTCTGGCTGAAGGACCAAATAAATTTTGATACCAAATTTGTATATTTTCTTGAACGATGCTTGCCGCATTTTCACCCTGAATAATTTGTGCGACGCAGGCTTTAACTTGTTGAAATGCGTCAAAATAACCTTTAGCCGCCATGGCATTTTTTATATTATTATCATACTCATTTCTCACTGGATCCCATTGGTTATTTTTTACTTTTTCGATAAGCTCATAGGTCACCTGATATCCTTCAATGGATAATGAATTATAGGCATCATATTGATAAATACCATCGATATGATGTAAATAATCTTGAGTATCGACTGGCAAGCCGGGTGGTTTGGGAAAATATTGAATGACAGTTTCTCGCGCCTCAGCCCACATGGATTGAATTCGCCCAGCATATGGTGATTTCACTTTTGTATGCAACAAAGGGGCTTGTTGTTGAAAAGGATTATTAGGGTTAACCAGCAAGCCTGCCATTTTCAAATCATTTTTAATGGCCGATGCTGTTTTTTCATCCTGCAAAAATAAATAAGCACCTACTATTCTAGCTCCAGCAGCTTTCAAGTTATATTGAATAATCACACGGCTTAGTTCAGCAGGCATTTTGATTGTTCTCAGTGCAAGCTCTGCATCTCGGGGGGTCTTTTGGAAATAGGTAGGAGCTGCTTTACACAAAGCATAGGGCAGGCTAAAAATATTGATCCCTTGCTTTTGAGTGATTTCACTGGGAAAATTTTTCACATCGGTATACATTAACAGTGACGTATCGTGCATCAATTTTCTTAAACCAGAACCTTGTTTGACTATAACGATAACCTGTTTCGGTATAGTAGGATTATCAGTGTGTAAATCCAAAGAGGATTCCGCTGACAAACAATATGCTTCACCAAAACGATGATTAAGGTAAATCCGCACAAAATCCCAAAAATTAGCATACCAAGCCGCGGTGTCACCTGTTGCAATATCTGGACGAACCAGCATGTACCAGCCACGCATGATTTCTTGCAGCCAACCTGTTGCAATTAATGTTTCCCGATCACCTCGAGCGAGGTCATTGGAGTGAATAATTTGGGCATGTTGCTTATCCACTTGTACTCGTACCCGCGCTAAAGCTTCTGCTATTGCATCAATTGCGACCATTTTTTCACTCATTTACTTGGTTTTGCTGCGATTAATTACTTGGTTTTACTGCAAAGTATTACTTGGTTTTACTGCTTTGTCAAGCCCATATCGAGCTCAATGCCATCACTGAAAAGCCCGATACCATCCAAAAAAATGCCTTCATAGTATGGCAATGGCGAATTAAGCTGGAGCTTGCCAGTCTGTGCAGTGTGCCAACATACAAAAAGGTGCCTGCAGCTAAGGCAGTAAAAACAGGGTCTAACAGTCGATTAGGCTGATAGTTTGATAAAATATAACTTCCCATCATGATACCAAATGGTGTCATCAATGCAAAAACCAATAATAATATTAACCGATGATTGAGGCTTAAAGAACTTGTCTTCAACTGTATGGATAAACAAAAACTGGCAGCTCCTTTATGCGATAAAATAGCAATAAAAATAATTAGACTGCTGCTTAAGTTAGGGGCAACGCCTACGGCAATTCCTTCAAAGAGGGAATGAATAGACAGCATCAGCACAGCTAAAAATGTTACTGTATTGACAGAAACTGCGCGATTACTTTGTAATGACGCGCAATATTGTTCCAGAAATAAAAGAGATAAAAAAACCATTGAAGCAATAAAAAATGCATAGGGATAATGAAAACCCGCCTGTGAAAACTCTCTTGTTGCATCAGGCAGCATATGCAACAAGGCTGCACCCAAAAATATGCCCGATGAAAAAGATTCGCTCAGGGGAAATTCAGGTATTACTCCCTCAGAAAGCAAACTACTTGCTTGGTTTTTGACAAGTACCCATAATCCCGGAATGAGTGCAATAGTTAACAAAATAAAGGCAAATATAACGTTAAAAGAAAAGAGGGTCATAATAGGGTTCTTCTCAGGTAGATGGTTAACTCCATTATTAGCATACACCTGCTGTCAAGCCCTCATTCCGTTATGAGTAACGCTTGATTACCCCTCAGTCCGCCTGCAAATCCAGTGTTCATTAAAATTTATCGAGTGATGAATAAATGATGAAATAATCGCTCATTTTGCAGGCGGATTGAGAGGCTACACCTCTTTTGAGCTCATTAGGCGATGAGTATAGTAGATTGTATTCAAAAAAAACTGGGCGTTTTTCTGGAAGGATCAATTTCCATTGATTCATCTTCGAAGGAGCACACGAAGTGCGACGACCCCCGAGTAGCCGCAGGGCCGGGTGTTGAGCCGTCTAGGCGAAATACAAGGCAACCGACACGGCGTTGAGCCA
>JABEVJ010000086.1 GCA_013043985.1 Legionellales bacterium
AAAGTGCTCGTCATTGCGAGGAAGCGCAGCGACGAAGCAATCCAGTAGAAAGAGCGTAAAATCAAGGACTTGACGCTTATGAGCATTCTGGATTGCTTCATCGTAAACTCCTCGCAATGACGAGCATTTTCGCCTATTTGTTGTTATTTCCAATTACGCGACAGCGACTATGCATTTCAACCTGAATTCAAGTACAATGAGCATACTTCCCCCATCATAATAAAGGTTAACTCAATGATAAAATTTGTGTTTATTACAGGAGGCGTTGTTTCTTCACTGGGCAAAGGAATTGCTGCGGCATCGCTTGGCGCCATCTTCGAGGCTCGAGGATTGTCAGTGTGCTTGATGAAGCTTGATCCTTATCTCAATGTTGATCCCGGAACAATGAGTCCTTTTCAACATGGAGAGGTATTTGTCACCGAGGATGGTGCAGAAACTGATCTTGATTTGGGGCATTATGAACGGTTTGTCGATATTAAAATGACTCGCAAAAATAGTTTCACAGCAGGTCAGATTTATGCCAGCGTGATTCAGAAAGAGCGGCAAGGAGATTATCTTGGCGGCACTGTACAAGTCATTCCTCATGTCACTGATGAGATTAAAAATAAAATTAAAATTGGTTCGGCCGAGGCTGATATTGCCTTGATTGAAATTGGAGGAACAGTAGGCGATATTGAATCGCTACCGTTTTTAGAAGCAATTCGTCAGTTACGCATTGAGCTGGGTAGTCAAAATACTTACTTTATTCATTTAACTCTGGTGCCTTACCTTGGCGCAGCGGGCGAAATTAAAACAAAACCGACACAACATTCGGTCAAGGAAATGCGAAGTATTGGTATTCAACCCGATATGCTAATTTGTCGAGGACAGATGGCTTCTATACCTGAAGAGTATCGGGCAAAAATTGCGCTTTTTACCAATGTTGAGCAAAAAGCAGTAATCTCTATGCCTGATGTGCCGAGTATCTACGAAATCCCTATCTTGTTGCACCAACAGAAGGTTGATGAGATTGTCTGTCAAAAGTTATTATTGGAACTGCCATCAGCTAATCTCAGTGAGTGGTATGAGGTAGTTGAAGCTGAAAAAAATCCGTTGCATGAAGTTTCTATCGGGATTGTGGGTAAATATGTTGATTTGGTTGATTCATACAAATCGCTTAATGAAGCCTTGCGTCATGCAGGCATCAAAACAAGAACTCAGGTCAATTTGGTGTATATTGATGCCGAACAGCTTATTCATGATGAAGGACATGCACTTTCTTCTGTAGATGCTATTTTGGTTCCTGGCGGTTTTGGTGATCGCGGTATTGAAGGTAAAATGCTGGCTATTCGTTATGCACGGGAAAACAATAAGCCCTATTTTGGTATTTGCTTAGGGATGCAATTAGCAGTCATTGAATATGCACGCAATGTGTTAGGTTGGAAAGATGCAAATAGTACCGAATTTGATAAAAATACCACCCATCCTGTGATTGCTTTTGTTACCGAATGGATGTCAGATAGCGGACAATTAGAATTACGTCACACCGATTCACACAAAGGTGGTACAATGCGTGTGGGCGGTTATGTCTGTCAACTGGAATCAGGAACACTGGCGGCGAAAGTTTATGCCAATACCGAAATTGTTGAACGTCATCGCCATCGTTACGAGGTGAATAATCAATTTTGTGATGAGCTATTCTCGAAAAATCTGCATATTTCAGGACGCTCTAAACAAGGAGGTTTAGTTGAAATGATTGAATTAGCGGATCATCCTTGGTTTATTGGATGTCAATTTCATCCTGAGTTTAGTTCAACACCACGAGACGGCCATCCTTTATTTATCAAATTTATTGAAGTAGCAAGAATACAAGGTACTCAACATGAAGTTATTTGATTTTGAAGTTGGATTAACACATCCTTTCTTTTTGATAGCTGGCCCTTGTGTTGTTGAAAGTGAACAACTAGCACTGGATACGGCGGGTTATTTGAAAGAGCTGACTGATAGCTTGGGCATTCCGTTTATTTACAAATCCTCCTATGACAAAGCCAATCGCACTGCTTTAAACAGTTTTCGAGGGCTGGGTATTGATCAGGGTTTATCAATTTTATCCAAAGTTAGAAGACAAATCGGTGTTCGTGTGTTGACTGATGTACATGAAGATACACCCTTTGAAGAAGTTGCAGAAGTCGTTGATATGTTTCAAACACCTGCTTTTTTGTGCAGGCAAACCAATTTTATTCAAAAAGCTGCTAGAGCAGGGTTGCCTATCAATATTAAAAAAGGACAGTTTTTAGCGCCATGGGAAATGAAATATGTGGCTGAAAAAGCACTGGCAACTGGCAATAAACATGTCATGGTATGTGAAAGAGGGGCGTCATTTGGGTATGGCAATCTAGTATCAGATATGCGCTCTTTAGTTATCATGCGCGATACAAACTGTCCTGTGGTATTTGATGTGACGCATTCGGTACAGCAACCGGGCGCGGCGGATGGCAAGACTGGCGGGCAACGAGAATTTATTCCTCCATTGGCACGAGCGGCTATTGCAACTGGGGTTTCAGGCTTGTTTATGGAAACCCATCCTGATCCAGACAAGGCACTGAG
>JABEVJ010000087.1 GCA_013043985.1 Legionellales bacterium
CGGAGCGCAGAACCGGAGTGTACACGCAAGTACATGAGGATTCGAGCACCGAAGCAACGCAGCTTTTGACCTCAGCAGTAGAGTTTCCGAAGAGGTCTAAGAAAGAAAGTTGCTCGTTACAGTTTACTCTTCCTCTTGCTGAATACGCGCAACATTCTCAAATCCACGGTATCGTAAAAACTGTATCTGCTTCATGTGGGCTGCAAAAGTGGCTGGCGGTTTTTTGCCGTATTTTTTAACTTGGACATCATGCGCGCGCTCACGCCAATCAATGTCTGGTGACGAAAACAAAAATTGTTCTATTAAATCCCTGTTGATGCCTCGTTGAAGTAAACTCTGCCGAATATGCGCAGGTCCAAACCCTTTATTTGCACGAAAACGGATATACGCCTCAACAAAACGAGATTCACTTAAGTAATCTGATTCACTGAGTTGATTCAGGGCAATTTCTATCAAATCCAGATCGTCAAACCGACGTTGTAATTTGCGACGCAACTCTTGGCGAGAGTGCTCTCGCCGAGCAAGTAAATCCAGTGCCTTTGTTTTTATGCTGTTTAAGATTACATCTTTCTCTGAGCACTCACTGGCGTCATGTGTTGTGCACACACGCCAGCGGTCAGAACTCCTTTCAGTCATTTCAGAAATCAACTTCCTCTTCAATTGCTACTGCAGCTTGTGCTGGAGCCCGAGCCAACAAGGAAAGAGCATGAGCACGAACTTTCGCCTCGATTTCCCTGGCCATTTCAGGATGCTCTTTAAGATAAGTGCGTACATTGTCTTTACCTTGGCCAATTCGAGTACCATTATAGCTGTACCAGGCACCCGCCTTGTCCACCATATTATATTTAGTCGCTAACTCAATGATTTCACCTTCAATGGAAATACCTTCGCCATAATAAATCTCAAAGCAGGCTTCTTTAAAGGGAGGTGCCACTTTATTTTTGACTACTTTCACTCTAGTTTCATTACCAACAACTTCCTCACCTTTTTTAATAGAGGCTGTACGACGAATATCCAGGCGAACAGAAGCATAAAACTTTAACGCATTTCCACCTGTTGTGGTTTCTGGACTGCCAAACATCACGCCAATTTTCATGCGAATTTGATTAATAAAGATAACGAGAGTATTAGAGCGTTTAATATTACCTGTTAATTTACGTAATGCCTGTGACATCAAACGAGCTTGAAGCCCCATATGTGAATCACCCATCTCACCCTCAATTTCCGCTTTAGGTGTCAGTGCAGCCACAGAGTCAATCACCACGATGTCAACACCGCCTGAACGAACCAACATATCGGTAATTTCAAGCGCTTGTTCACCCGTGTCAGGTTGTGAAACCAACAAATCAGCAACATTGACACCTAATTTTTCAGCATAATTGGGATCGAGAGCATGTTCAGCATCAACAAAGGCAGCTGTCCCGCCTCCTTTCTGGCATTCTGCAATCACTTGCAGAGTCAAGGTTGTTTTGCCAGAGGATTCTGGCCCAAAAATTTCAACAATCCGTCCTCTTGGCAAACCACCGCCACCCAAGGCAATATCTAAACCAAGTGAGCCCGTAGAAATCGTTTCAATTTCCGGAATATTGTTATCCCCCATCCGCATGATGCTGCCCTTCCCAAATTGACGTTCAATTTGAGTCAACGCTGCAAGCAACGCTTTTTGACGGTTATCTGCATTAGCAGCAACCAATGTTTTTTGACGGCTATCGTCGTGATTTGCACCCATTATATGTACCTCTTATATATTGATGACGGTATTATCACACAAATAACCGCCTAATCAAAGCATTTTTTTATTATTCTTTTAAAAAAAAGATTGAATATTTTCACAAAAAAACGTACGCTGTTGTGATATCCCTAAAGGAAAGAAGAAAAATGAAAATTGGTATTTTATCACGAAAAGCAAGCCTGTACTCTACACGCCGACTCATTGAGGCCGCCAAACTACGCGGCCATGAAGTTCATGTGATAGATCCTCTCCGCTGTTATATGAATATCAACTCAACCGCACCCATTATACATTATAAGGGCGTAAGCCTGACGGGCTTTGATGCCGTTATTCCTCGGATTGGTGCCTCAATTGCATTTTATGGTACCGCTGTTGTGAGGCAATTTGAAATGAAGGGCGTATTCAGCATCAACGAATCTGTCGCCATTACTCGAGCTCGAGACAAACTCCGATCGCTTCAGTTATTATCCCGAAAAGGTGTCGGGCTACCCATCACTGGTTTTGCTAATTCACCTGATGATGTTGATGACCTAATTAATATAGTTGGGGGAGCACCGTTGGTCATCAAACTACTGGAAGGAACACAGGGTTTAGGCGTCGTACTTGCCGATACCAGGAATGCCGCCAAAAGTGTTATTGACGCTTTTTTTAACTTAAAAGCGAATATTATGGTACAAGAATATATCGAAGAATCTAAAGGCACCGATATTCGCTGTTTTGTAGTAGGAGGCAAAGTCGTTGCCGCCATGCAAAGACAAGGACCTGCTGGCGAATTTCGCTCAAACTTGCATCGAGGTGGAAAAGCCAAATTGATTAAAATATCGCCGGAAGAGCGTGCAACCGCGGTACGCGCTGCCAAAATTATTGGTTTAAATGTTGCAGGAGTTGATCTGTTGCGCTCAGCACGAGGCCCTCTGGTGATGGAGGTCAATGCTTCACCAGGGCTGGAAGGTATTGAAAAAGCGACCAATAAGGATATTGCTGGCATGATAATCAAGTTTATTGAAGATAAAGCAAAACCAAACCGAACGAAAACAAAAGGTAAAGGGTAATTTTACATGCAGCTTCATATACTTGAAAGTATAATCCTCCTTCTCACCAGTGCAGTTGTCGTTTCAACCATCTTTCGCCGCTTTAATTTGCCCCCCGTATTGGGATATTTAGTTGTTGGTGCCTGTGTCGGCCCATATGGTCTTGGTTGGATGCCTGATATTCAAGCCACGAGTGAACTTGCCGAATTTGGCGTGGTTTTTCTCATGTTTACGATTGGTCTTGAATTTTCTCTGGCCAAATTAATTGCCATGAAGCGATTAGTACTGGGTCTTGGAGGATTACAAGTTGCCATCACAACCGCTATCACTATGCTTGTCGCCTTTATTGCTCATGCCCATATTGCGATGGCACTCGTTGTGGGAGGTGTTGCAGCGATGTCTTCAACTGCTATCGTCAGTAAGCAGCTTAACGATCAACTCGAGCTTAACACCCCTCAGGGTCTGAATGCCATTGGCATCCTGCTTTTTCAAGATATTGCTGTTATCCCTTTTTTAATTTTAATCCCCAGCCTGGCTTCCGGTAATCACAACGTGCTTGTACCACTTATTCATGCTGTTGTAAAAGCGGCTATTGTCATGATTTTAATCATGTGGCTAGGTCGAAAAGTACTACGCCCTATTTTTCATGTGATTGCAGCCACTCGCTCGATGGAAATATTCACGCTCACTGTTTTATTGGTCACATTAAGCAGTGCTTGGTTGACTGATAAAATGGGGCTTTCTTCCGCTCTTGGCGCATTTTTAGCTGGAATGATGTTGGGCGAAACTGAATTTCGTCATCAGATTGAAGTTGAAATCAGGCCATTTCGTGATGTGTTACTGGGTTTATTTTTTATCACCATTGGTATGTTGCTTAATCTTTCTGCCATTCCAGATGCATGGCGCGGCATACTGATTTTATTGACACTATTGATTTTTTTCAAAACATTTATTATCTTTGGATTATGCCGGATAATGGGAGATACTAGCAGCACTGCCTTGCGTACTGGTTTAATATTGGCACAGGGTGGAGAATTTAGTTTTGCTCTTTTAACAGTGGCTATGGACGAAAAAATTTTTCAACCCCATTATAACCAGATGGTGCTCTGTGCGCTGCTCTTCAGCATGGCATTATCTCCCTTCCTTATTCGTTACAACAATACCATTAGTCAATGGTTTTTACCGAAAAAAGCTCATGCTTATGAAAATGAAATCGCACTTGCCGAGGCGGTGGCAGAAACGGCTGAAGGAATGAAAGATCATGTGATTATTTGTGGATACGGTCGGGTTGGCCAAAACATTTGCCATTTTTTAGAAGCTGAAGGATTCCAGTTTTTGGCATTAGATATGGATCCTTCCCGCGTACAGAAAGCAAAAATGGCTGGAGAATCTGTCACTTATGGTGATGCTGGCAATATGGGGATATTAAAAGCCGCTGGTATAATGAAAGCCAAAACGATTATATTTAGTTTTGAGGAACCGCATACTGCCATCAAAGCAGTTTATCAAGTCAGGCAAGAATTTCCTGACTTGCCTATTTTAGTTCGGACACGTGATGATACCCATTTGGCTGCCCTACAGGAAGCTGGGGCAACAGAGGTCATTCCAGAAATACTAGAAGCGAGTCTGATGATTTCCTTTCACGTATTAGTCTTAATGGGCGTACCTGTTTTCCGTGCTATCAGACATTTACGATCCACCCGCGCAGATCGCTATCAGTTATTGCACCGTATTTACCCAAGTGAAGATATGATGGATGTAGAAGATATTGAAGCCAGCACACATGAACAACTTCATGTTGTCAAACTGACGCCTCGCTCGTTTGCGATTGGAAAAAAACTGAAAGATTTAAATATAGAAGCAACCAGTGCATTGATTACCAGCATCAAACGAAATGGGATTCGTGTTCCTGAGCCGGATCCTGAAACTGAAATTCGAGCTGATGATGTCGTTGTTTTATATGGCGTGCCTGAAAGTCTCGATGAAGCTGAGCGTCTGCTGCTTGATGGAGAGAAATGAGGATCTAAAAAAGCAGAACTATTCGGATTTTTAGATGTGAAGAAATCAAACAGAATAGGATCCATATAGGGTCTGTTGACAATTGGTTCTTCTGACGTAAAATAGCAAGTTAGAAAACCGAAAACTCATGTGTGTTGAGTATATCACCATTGAAGGGCTTTTCGAGAGGCTCATTTGTTTTTTTTCACTATTTCCACTTGGGTTCCGTATCTCCAGCCGTACAATTTCCTGTTTACGCTATCACCTATGCACGCGACTTCCGTACGGAATGACACCGAGCGTGCTCAAAAATATTTTAGAAACTCGCGTTCTCAATCGCGGAGACTATATACTGGCGCAGATCAACAATTTACACTTTATTGCAGAGAACATAGCGTATTTTGTTTTTTCTCAACTTTATCTTTGTTAATCAGGATTTTATCCACGGTCTGATTGATCTTTTGGAATGCTTTTTCTTTCAGATGTGGATAACTAAAAAACAAGAAACGCGGGTCTTGAAAAATTTCTTGGTTCATCTCTTTTCTTTCAATATTATTGAGATCAATTTTATTCTCTTTTGCCTCATTCATTAATCGATTTGCTATATTTCTGGCATAGATGAGGCCATTTCTTCTACCATTAGACCCTCGTTGTTCAAAAAGATGAGGGATTTTGGCCAATTTTCTAAAGGTTAGCTCCTGTAAAGAAGGAACCGCTGTGCGGCATTGATATTCTAATATCACCGATAAGGCATTTGGTGTTAATGCAATATATTCGTTTTTATGGATACCATATTCATGTATGATAGTGTAATGACTTTGGGTAAATGTTAATTTATAATTAGGGTTAACAGTAAACATTATTTTTTCTAAACGCGTCATATAATCTATTATTTTTTTCTTTTCTTCTTTATTGTCATAGCAAAAGTACACTTTTTTTTCCGCTGAACTGGAAGGCGCTTTATTTGTCATTCCGACTACGAAATTTTGAGGAACAGCACACACCCATTTTTTTTCATTATCAAGTGCCGTTGAATTGGCTAGCGCAAGATATGTC
>JABEVJ010000088.1 GCA_013043985.1 Legionellales bacterium
CGGTGCTCGAATCCTCACATACTGACGTGTATGCTCCGGTTCTGCGCTCCGGTGCGCCTTGCTTTTGACTCTCAGCAGCGAGTTTCGAAAGAGGTCTATTCGATTGATGGGCAGCCTTACAACGTTTTGCCCAGCGCAACGAGAGGGCCAGGGAATCTTTTGCTTCTTTTTCAGTGGCTGGATAAGGAGTGCACTCATCAAATACCATGACAATATCCGAACCCAGGTCTCTTTGGACTTGCATGGATATTTCAGGGCTAAGAAAAATCTTGTCGCCGTTAATAGGCGAGTGAAAAGTTACACCCTCTTCGGTAATTTTTCGCATTTTCCCGAGACTAAAAACTTGAAAACCACCCGAATCAGTCAGGATAGGTCCTTGCCATCCGATGAAATCATGCAAATCACCGTGTAATTTGATGACCTCTGTCCCAGGACGCAACATCAGATGATAGGTATTACCCAAGATAATCTCGGCACCGCACTCCCTGACATTCAAAGGGGTAGCAGCTTTAACCGTGCCATAGGTTCCGACTGGCATAAAAGCTGGCGTTTCAACTGTACCGCGATCAAAGTTGAGTCGTCCACGCCTGGCTAAACCATCAGTTTGAAGAAGTTCAAATTCCACTCTTGTGATTCCTTTCTATAAACATGGCATCGCCATAACTGTAAAATCGGTATTGCTGCGCAATCGCATGTTGATAAGCCTTCATGACCTGAGGCAGACTTGCAAAAGCACTCACTAGCATAATCAACGAAGATTTAGGCAAATGAAAATTCGTGATGATGGCATCTACTACTTTAAATTCAAAACCAGGGTAAATAAACAAGGCTGACTCTCCCTGAAAGGGCTTTAACTCGCCACTGCTTGCTGCTGTTTCAAGACTACGCACAGAAGTGGTGCCAACAGCAATAATTCGCCCGCCCCTTTCTTTTGTTTGCTTGATACGCGCTACGGTTTCTTGTGAAATTTCAAGATACTCATGATGCATTTTATGTTCGTGGAGATATTCAACCCGCAAAGGTTGAAAAGTACCTGCACCCACATGCAAGGTAATATACTCGATTCCAACCCCTTTTTCATGTAATTTTTCAAGTAAGCGTTCATCAAAGTGCAGACCCGCGGTTGGGGCTGCCACAGAGCCATTATGCTCGGCATAGACAGTTTGATAACGTTCTTTATCTGCTATCTCATCACGCCTTGCCATGTAAGGCGGAAGAGGCATATGGCCAATTTTTTCGAGTATTTGGATGACATGTTCTACGCCCGCGAAGCAAATTTCAAATAACTGTCCATGACGCTCGCCTACCATCAAGCGATATCCTTCATCTAGCTCAACGAGAGCGCCAGATTTAGCTGCTTTGCTGGCACGCATATGTGCGAGTGCGGTATGCGGCCCCGTTATGCGTTCAATTAAAATTTCAACCCGCCCACCAGTGCGTTTTTGACCGAACAAGCGTGCAGGAATGACTCGGGAGTTATTTGCTATCAATAAATCGTTTGGATGCAAAAGTTCCACCAGATCAGAAAAGGCTCGATCAAACAGTGTTCCTGATGAAGTATCCAAGTGCAATAAACGACTCGCGCTGCGTGTCGGTAAGGGATAGCGAGCGATGAGAGCGTCTGGTAGTTCGAAGTCGAAATCATCGACTCGTTGAGTAAAGTCTGGCATAGGAGTGAACGTTGTTGTTACTGAGGTCAAATGGGAAGAATCTGTTTTTAAGCTTATTTGCAAGAGGTTACTTAGGCGGTTAGTAAGGTGGTGCCGAAGGTCGGAATCGAACCGACACGGTATTGCTACCACCGGATTTTGAGTCCGGCGCGTCTACCAGTTCCACCACTCCGGCTCTAAGTAATTGCAGGCATTATAGCAGAGAAGTTGGCGGTGTCAAGTATCCTTTCGGTATGCTGATTCAATCTCAGGAAAATCAATTATCTCTTGTTGAGCTTGCCATACAAGAAAATCGACCTGCTATTGCGAATATATTATTTAAATTTATTGATTTTAATCACGAATCATTCGCATCCCTTAATACCTACAGAAAAAATATCTTACTGAACTGGATTATAAACATTAGTAAAAATGCCATCATACCTAATGACTATAATATTGACACGCTAATTAAAAATGTATTTGAAAAAACCAATAACTTTCAAGCCGACGTGCTTGATCTCATTATGGAGCATTGCATCAAGGCACGAAGTCAGGAGAATCTCACCTCATTCTGCGATAGGATTTTAGATTTTCTGATGAATCCTGCTGAGAATCCTCATTATAGAAAAATAGATGCATTTTTACTTGTTTTCGCTCACGTAGAACGCAATGATACTCGTCAATTAGCGGAAATGCTTAAAGATGATTCTTCTGCCAACTTTAAGCGCGTTGGCATCGACAGTTTGATCGGTTCTTTTGTGATTAAAAATGCACAACGTGAATATACTGCTGTCGAAATTGCCATTCGCAACAAAAACAGCGAAATACTGAGCTTATTGCTCAAGTACTTTCTTCATCAATCCCCTTGTTTAACAAGAGATAATGATAAAAACTCCTTGCTCTCCCTGATACGGGATATTGCTAAAAATCCTCGCGATGCTGATACCCCACTCAAATTTGCCATGGCTAAAATATTGCTTGCTAATTCCTCTGTTTTATTTACACGCCCTGTATCAATTCGTAAAAAAATTGTTGCTTATTGTGTTGATCATGCTGCACTTGAAAATCAAGCGGATTTTGCCGAGTTGCTAAACTTGTTTTATACGATGTGGAATTTCCCTAATACACTCACTTCTGAGCCAATTACTCACTTATTCAAACTCAATTCAAAAATCGCACCCTTGCAAAATCAAATAACCACATTCAACTCTTTGGGTGAGCTTGCTCTCTATGCAAAAAATCCTGAGGCACTGACCGTTTATCTTAACCATCATTATGAAAAACTAGATACACTGAAGCAATGGGTAGAAGAGAACGATATTAGTCTCTTTAGGGGTGATGATGATACGATGAAATGCCTGGCATTGATACGGTGTTTTGAAGTCCATACAGAAGCATTGAAAAACTTTCAAAATCACACTGATATTCAAATTTTTCAAAATTTATTTAATCAAAAAATCGAGAGTATTCCCATTTTTTTGAATAATTTGCAGAATTTAAATCGATTCATTCACAATTACATTCTTATGCCGGATGACGATCTTCCTTATGAGATAATGCAAAGTGCATGGAAAGAGGCCATTGAATCAGTTTGCCAAGCGATACTTCCCCTACGATCTGATGATGAAGATAATTTAGCACTCTTTAGTGACATGAATCATGAAATGACCACTCAATTTATTCAGGAAGCAACTAAGTTCGAACAAAATATACTGTTTGATTTACTTGAAGATATTAAAATTAATAACTTTATTCTGGGTGATTTATATAGTCTGGCAACGCAGATCTGCATTAAAAATGATACCTACTATGATGCTATTAATTATCTAGGGCTGAATATAAAAAATGAACTCTGGCTGAAAAACATGATTATCTATAATAAAAATAACCATGCTTTTGTTGTCCATGAAAAACGGAGTTCACCTACGCTTTTGAACCAGACAATTAAACTCCTTGATTTTAATTTATCCGAAACGGATAGTAAAAAAATCAGCCTGTTTTTGCAGCAATTACATGATGGCCTCAATGTTGAGTATGACAAAAACCACTGGAAACGGGAAAGAGCTGATCTTGCCTCGATCAGGCTGTTGTTAAATACGATCAATAACCCTGATGCCGCCAATTTAAATGAAATATGCGATTATTTTTTAAACTCTTTAGCTGAGCATATTTCTGAAGATAAAATCGATAGAACAGAAAGTCTTTTTGCTGATGAGCTTCCGACTCTGCTTCTGCAAGCCTGGATTCGACTATTTGAACATGATAGGGCAGCCTCTCTCATTGATAAACTCTTATCGAGCTCCTTTTCTCCGAAGATAAGCAAAGATATGATCACTTTTTTTGAAAAAATTCAGACTGTGATAGGTTTTTGGGATGTACTCGCGGCTAAAGCCTGCTTAGCTCAGAAGCCTTATGGTATCAGGGTTGAAGAGGCAATTGATTATTTTTTACTTGCCTTAAGTTACTCAGCCGAAAGTTTTTCGCGTTATGGTAAAAAAATGGTATTAGACATCTGTATAGCATCAGCAACCGAAATAGCCCGCTGGTATAATTATGGTACAATGTTGAATATCACAGAAGCAATGTATCGCTTTTTAACTGCTGTAAAAAAACAACGTTGTAATGATGAAAATAAGAATATAATCATTATCGAAAACACTGATGAGAAATGTCCTTCTCACACAAAAATATGGAATGCCCTTTTAGTTCTGATCAGTGATAGAATGGAAAATGATTTGCCGCAAGATAAAATTCTGGCTCTAAGCACGATGTTAGAAGCAATTGAAAAGGCACACAACTCTCAATACGGTCAGCAGAAAATCATACAAAAACTGACTGCTTATGAACCTTTAAAGGAAAAAGTAATACTTGCCTTAGCAAAAAACGCAAGTTCCAATCCAGCCCTAGCATCAGAAACCATTGTCATTGTTCCTGAGATTGAGAAAGCCTCACAAAAGGAGGAAATGGAAGATGGTAGTACTTTACACTTAAAACACAGCGAGCAGAGAGAAAGAAAAACCAACAATATACGTAGGATAAATACGAAATATCCTGCCAATAATAAAACTAATAAGAGAAGATTTATCCAAGGATGCCGCAATAACAAAGCCACTAATTAAAAAGAATAAGGCAACACCAAGTGCTCCCAAATCTATATAGGAAAACAAAAAAGCGGCTATTTTAAGGTAAACAGGATTGAGATTAAAATGCTGTGGCGGGATAGTAAGCAGTCCTGAGGAGGCACTCGGTGGCGCAGCCCAAAAAATAACGCCAAAATGCCAACACACAACGAGTAGTGCAGCTAAACCTCGTAAAAAATGTGCAAACATTAATCTTTCGCTCTCTTGCATTATATTTTATACCTTTAATTGCATATTAATGGGTATATAACCTGAGGTATCGACACATAATTTGTAGCTGTCACGTAATGTGGAAATGATAGTAAATATGGAAAAACGCTCGTCATTGCGAGGAGTTTACGACGAAGC
>JABEVJ010000089.1 GCA_013043985.1 Legionellales bacterium
GTTTAGTAAATCTTGTCACAAAAAGGGAATTGCACTTCGCATTTGAATTCGCGAGGTTAATATAATGTTTGAAAACACTTTATGGGAAAAGAAATTTTCATTAAAACGAAGTAGAAACTTATTTGAAGCTGGGGATGAGTTATACCAAAAAGCACAAAATGATAATTTTGGTATAGAAAAGATCAAAGTTGAATTTACACCTGCTACAGAAAATTTAGCAGAATGTTTCACCCTGAATATTACTTGTCTAAGTGCTGCACACTTAATTAAATTAACAGCACTTCGTGAGTTTACTCAGATTCCAAAATTGAGTTGTGCACCAATAAATCGCAATACTATGGAAATCACTATTGGAAAAGATAATATGAACGTTCTTAAATTATTTTTTGATGCAATATCACTTCGTGAAAATGGTTTAGTAACGTCACTGAGCGCAGATATTACTCGATTTTTTTCTCAACAAATACAATTAGATGAACCAGTTTCTGTAATGTTAAATCAAGAACAAGATAGGGTTAACCTTGAAAACGACCTGGATTTTATTGTAGAAGATATTCCAACTGACATCAATAATGATTCGCGAACTGGTTTGAAGACAAATGGAACAAATAAATTTGTTTCTACTCCACCGACACCTGATGAAGCTTTCTTGGCAGATACTCAAATATTTAATAGGGATTTCCAACCCAATATTAATTCTTTTGTTACGGCTGATCCCTGTCTATATCGCGTAAACGAGTTTTTAGAGGTTGAAGATATGAATGACATGTTTCAATCTGATTTTGAATCAAATGAATTTTATGAACCTAATGTGGTTGGTTCATTCGAATCTACTTTTAATAACAACACGAATACTGATATTAATCATGAACGTGATACCGCTCCTCAGTTTATCTCGATTGAGGAAGAACAAAAACCAAACAATCCAAGTCTACAAAATACAGTGCCAGTCATTGAACTTATTGATTTGACCACTCCACCAAGCCCTAATAGAACTGGTTCATTTCCTTTTTTTACGGATGTAAATAACAGTCCACCATCAAAATCAAATAAAACTGATATCAAGGACAATGATAGCACTAACCCTAACAATAAAAGTTTTTATGATAACTTAAAATCCTCTTGTACATTGAGTTAATCTAAAACTGGTAAGTGCTTGCTGTGAACGCATCCCCTACTCTTGGGCGCGATAATCGGGAGGCAGTGAGCTGAAGACAGGGTTGGCTGTTTCTGTTTCCTCAGCAGAATTGGGTTGTAACATTTTTAATGCCTGAATAGCATCACGCTGACCTTGAGCAGCGGCAGATTGCATCCATTTAAAAGCTAATTGATTATCTTGCGGAGTTCCATAACCATAATAATACATGTAGCCAACCGCATACTGCGCATCAGGGTTCCCTTTTACAGCAAGAGGCTGCAATGTTTTAAATGCCTGATGATAATCTTCTTGAATAAAATCCTGTTTTCCTTGGACTAGGCGTGTTTGGTCACTTGCACATGCGCCTAGACTGAATGTCATTATAGCAATTAACACAAGTTTAAATAATGAGTGGCTCACTTAAGGTAATCTCTGTGGTGGTTCTGCAAACTGTAATTGACGGCCGGGCAAAGTTAATTTCTCTAATTGACCGTTGCGTTCAAGGATAACACTATTTGGACGAATTTCGTAGAGGGTGACATCATTGACAACATGCTCATTGGTTTTATAAATCTGCGGGACGCCATTTGCATTGGTGATCATGGCTCGAGATAGTTGAGGTTTTTTTTGGTAAAAGATACCTGTTAAAGTGAGGTTCAGGCTAGAAAGAGGGATAGCTTGGTCGTTAATAGTAGAAGGTGGAGCTTGTCCAAATAAATGCCATTTACTAATCTGATGAAGTAAAGCAGTCTGAGAGGCATTTGGGGTTGCTGCTCTGATATAGCTCGGTTTTTGCGAAGAGTGATAAAAAAAAATGGCTGCAGTTTGAATAATATTAAGAAAAATCCACAACCCCAAAAAGCCTATAAGTCCATAGCAGATTTGTTTTGCATATTGATAAGAAAGTAATCTGATTAATAGAGCGTTATTAAACCGGATCATTGGAATACCTCGTGTGAATCATCGCTACCACGGAAAGTATATCCCCTTCCTTTTGTCATCACCAGTACCCCTGTGCTAAACCTCATATTGAAAACGCGCGGTGTAGTGAAAAGTCGTAGTTAGCTTTCAGTTGAGGCTCGGCGGGTATGGGTTCTTTTTCTTTTATGATAAATTGATTACGCACTGATAATAGCTCGCTAATATTCTGTTTTATTTCATTTGTGCCTTTAATAGATGATGCGATGCTTCTCCAGAAAGCAGAGTTGGCGTAAATTAAAGGATGAGAGTATTGATACTCCTCTGTTGTGAGTGCAAATTGCTGGATAGTAGTTAATAAGCCATTTTGTCTTGATGATTTGTTTTTACTTTCATTTAACAATTCAAGAAAATCATCCAGAATCTTAATGCCAGTATCTTTCAGCGTTTCTCTTGACATGTCTAAAACTGCAATGAGTTGTCGCGGTTTATAGCTTGGCGACGTGCAGATTATACTGAGCAGCTTAATTTTATAAGAACGAAAATTCGTTATTTCAGGAGATGCTGTTTTAATTAGTTGATTTTGAAGAGTTAATAAATTATTGACGGTGATTTTAATTACAACAGCCTGTTTTTCCAGGTTGGTATAATTATTGGCCGCCTTTCTTACGTCACGAAAAGCATTTTGTAGTGGTGAATTCTTTGAATTTGAAGGGGTTAGGTTATCTGTGCTCAAAACTAGATATTCGAACTCATTTTGCGAAACACAGTCCTCAGCATTGTTGAAGTTGTCTCTTACTACTTGTGTCCTAGGCAAGGGAGGATAAGTGACTATGCCTGGTATATGCCATTTTTTAAATATCTTCGCCATTTCACTTAACTCCCTCATCGTATCATCAATAAATACAATTTTTTTGATTTGGTGATGTTTGCGTAAAATATAGGGAAGCAATTTAGCTTTGTAACATCGTATTTTGTATGTTTTGATAGTATCACAAAGATATTCAATTTGTCGCTCTATCAAAGTACTGTTGAATATTTTATCTATAAGTGTTAAGTATTGACCTTTAATGTGAACAAGTTTTATGCTTGACTGAATTTTTATATCCAGGCTATTTGGATCAAAGATGTTTGTTCTGAACATGGTAATAAATTCTTTCAATCGGTTGCCTACTTCATTCGAAACCTTGCCTTCTTTTATGTATAAATCGATCTCATTCTTAGCCTCGTTTTCATTATTTTTGTTTACCAGTGCTAACCATAGATATAACGCATTGTTATTTATATAATGGTCAAATAATAGGTTCGGATTAATATTTTCTAGGGAACATTGTTTTTTTAATTCTACGAATGCTTTTTCGGCTGGAGCGACAATATTTTTGTAATGATCACCTAATTGATATGAGCCAAGTATTGTTTTAGAAAGATCATATTTTTTTGATTTTTGATATTTAACTGAAAAAACTTTTACATCAATTTGAGTGAAAACTTCTTGTATTTGAATACCTTGTGTTGATAAATGTTGTATCAGCTCAGTGCGGCTTACGTGATGCATGGTTCTGGGTGAACGCGTATTGGCATGTAGATACATTGGGCAAAAAGAGTACTTTTGTAAGAAGGAAATAAGGGCTTCGTTATAAAAAAGTTGAAAGTTACCTTCATTATTGAACTTTCCGGTGCATACGGTATATTCGGCATCTAGAATAAATGTGGTGCCTGTTAATCTGTGCATGAAGCGACGTTTCACTGGAGGAACAGAAGGGAAGAATGTGGGAGGCATAAAAAAATCCTTATGTTAAATGCAGACAAATCATTTTTTCGATCAAATAATTAATAATATAGTACATAAAGAATATTTGCTAGTCTTATTGTACTTAATTCAAAGAAAATCATCTTCCATCGTTCGATAATCTAAGGTCTATGCGCATCTTGAAGTACGATCGCTATATTGTCAACACTTCTAACCTTGTATTTGCTCTGTCTGGCTAATTCTCAAAAGAGGTTCTTTAGGGTCTGTTGACAATTGGTTCTTTGGCTGCAAAAAGAGTGTAATCGGTAAAAATTGGTTCTTGTTTTCGTTAAATAGCTTGCTATTCGCCTCAA
>JABEVJ010000090.1 GCA_013043985.1 Legionellales bacterium
AACTTCACAATATGAGTAACTATTGCTCGTTTTTATAATATTACCTGACATAAAATAACCGCGTCATAAACTTAGCATTTTGAAGTATCTTGGGTATAGATAAAAAAATCTAGGTATTTAGCTGCGGAGCGCATTGTTCCTCGTTACTTGCTGGTACAAGTTCGTTTTTGCCTTCAGGTGAATTATTTGAAAATTTGCCTATTGATGCAGCTAAAGAACCAACTTTTACCAGCGAATCATTATTAGGTAATGTTGGGAGGGCTTCTACTGTCTTAGCAATTTCATTACTCAATTCCTTAGGGTTAGGATTCACACTGAAATAAAGGTCTTGCAAGCGCGCAGTCAATTGAGCAGCCGTCACTGGTTCTCCATCGATTTGACCACTAAGTTGAACCGAAATCATCGACGATATTAATTTTTCTTTTTGCTTCTGGCTGGATAATCCTAATTCTGCGGGCTGTTTGGCGCTGAACGCCTTAAGTAAATCTTGTGAAAAAGGAGAGAGTTGGTATTCAAGTTTACCCGTCTTTCCTATAAAGTTAATCGCGGTCGACAAATGCTGGCACAATTTATTGGTCAATGAAGTGAAAAATTCTGTTGTCATGACGGCCATAAATGTATCATTAAAACTCTCTTTTAATCTAAGATAATACCTTTTACGGTTAAAGGTATTGAGATTATCCAACGAAATTCGACCCGTATAGACTGGATAAATATAATGACATAAAATAACTTTAAAAGTGTTACGGAAATCATCTATGGTTTTTTGAGATTCGACTATCTCGGCTCCATTTTGTATCATTTTCGAGTCTTCTAACAGCACTTTATCAAGCGAATTTTTATAAAGCCCTCCTTCTTGAAAAAACGCTTCTTCAATTTCAGCTGCTTTTATCTTACAATATTCTATTAGATGTTTTCCTGTTAATATCTCTAAGATAATTGTTCCCACCGCAAACACATCGATTCGTTTTGCATCATATTTTGGTTGAGGTTTTAACGTATTATGGATATCAAATGGAATATAACCAAAGGTTCCGGTGCGATGGATGGTCGCTTGTTTCACATGACAGCCAAAACCAAAATCATAGAAACTAAGATCGCTCACCTCGCCATTTTTTATTAAGCAATTCATATTTTGAGGTTTTAAATCGCCATGTACAATGTCATGTTTGTGTAAACCAGTCAATTCCCAGGCAATTTCAACTGAAATAGCTAATAATTGTTTGGGTGAAAATGGTGTTTTAGTGACGAAAAACATGCTAAATAGTTCTTCACCTGGTGCTTGATAAAGAAAAATGTAGTATTGATCGGTTTCTTGATCCTTCGCAACCATCCATGAAGCCCCAACTCCACTAAAACGTCGTAGTAACTCATTTTCATTTAAAATAAGGTCTTCATAATCATCTAAGTCGGCACTATATGCACTCCAATTTATATTTTGCATCCGTAAGAAATCGGGTTCTATCAATGGTCTAATAACTTTTACCGCATAACGATGACCAGCGGTTGTTTGTGTTTTCTTTGTTGCCAGTCCTTTTACAGCCAGATCCTCTAAACCATTTAAATCGCTAATTTTTTTCAGTAATTTTTCTTCTACGAGATAGACTTCATTAACAGGAAAATAACTCCCATTCGTACCACTTGTTGGATTAGAAGTAAGTGGGAATATTTTAATATTGCCGCCTGGTTTGCCATTTTTTCTATATTTCATAACAAATTCATTGCTTAAATGCGGAACAAGCACCATTTGCGTCATTTTTTATTTATCCTAATTATTAATGTAAGTTATGACGGGAACAGTCAAGATACATGTGCATCGAGTATATTATACAGATAGAGTAATAAAACACTAGGTAAAAACCCTAGGTATTTAGCTTGCATGGTGGGTATAGTAGCTGTTGCGTAATGCGGTCAAAATTCGCACTGAGCTGTAGATGGTGTCTTGAAAGTCAACCATCTTTTAAACTCAAGTACGATGGGTATATAGTCTCCGCGTTTGAGCTCGCAGAGACTATATATATCCCCTAATAATACGTTTCACCCCGGATATATTCTGTCAAATAAGTCAACTCTTTCTCTTGATTTGTCAGCACCCACTTAGTGATATCACCGATTGAAACCATTCCATGCAAGCGGTTTCCCTCGATAATGGGTAAATGCCGGAAATGATATTGAGTAAATGTCGCCATGGCCTCAGCGAGAGTTGTTGAAAGCTTTCCAAAAATAAGTTCTCGCGTCATGAGGTCACTTACTTTAGTCTCGCAAGGATTTAAGCAGGCTTTGAATAATTTGTTGACAATATCGCGTTCGGTGAAAATACCGACTACTTGTTGATTATCAATGACTAACAGTGCCCCAATTCCATTATCAGCCATTTTAATGGCGGCATTTTGAACGGTTTCTGAAGAAGCAACACTGTGTATTACTGAGCTCGTTTTACTTTTGAGCACCTGTTCCAATGTGAAGGGCATAGGTAGATTCCTTGATTAATAATTACCACTTTCTAAGTATAAACACTGTATGGCAAGTTGCGAGTTTGTTTGGATATATCTGGCATAATTTGTTATACTCAAAACTCATTGCTACTCACAAATCGTCAGAAAGGTTGATTATGTCTATTGAAACCCCCCATCCAGAATGCCCAAATTTTCATCTTGTTAAACATCCGCTGATTGCCCATAAATTATCCCGGCTTCGGGATGTTAGAAATACTAAAAAAACGTTTAAAGAATTGGTTGACGAAATTACCCTGTTTATTGCTTATGAGGCAACAAAAGATCTGCCGCTGACAACTCAATTGATTCATACCCCGCTTGAAAGCTTCAATGCTCCCGTTCTTGCGGGCAAAAAACCAGTTATATTACCTATTTTACGTGCAGGAATTGGGATGGTGGACAGTGTGCTCAGCTTAATGCCCTCTGCCCGGGTTGGTCATATCGGTCTTTATCGGAATGAAGAGACCCTTGAACCCCAACGTTATTACTTTAAAATTCCATTAAATAGCCAGGATAGGCATTTTTTTGTTTGTGACCCTATGCTTGCAACAGGCGGTTCTATGCTGGAAACGGTCAATGAACTCAAAGCAGAGGGCGTGACGCGTATTACGGTCTTGTGTATTGTAGCTGCGCCAGAGGGTATGAAACGGTTTTGTACTGCACACCCGGATGTGCCTGTTTTTGCTGCTGGTCTAGATCGACAGCTGAATGAGCATGGCTACATTCTGCCAGGTTTAGGCGATGCAGGTGATCGTTTGTTTGGTACTAAATAAGATATTTATACGACTTGAGTTTCTATAACGCACCTGTCAAAATAGCACCAATTATTTATCTAGTGAGGAACATTTTAATGACTATAAAAAAAACGCTTGATACCCGCCGAACACTCAGTGTCCAAGGCAAAGACTATGATATTTTCAGCATTAAAGCGGCAGAGCAAGCGGGGTTGGGTGATGTCTCTCGCCTTCCTTTTTCTCTCAAAATATTGTTGGAGAATTTGTTACGTCATTTTGACGGACGCTCAGTTACCGAAGAATCAGTCAAGGGCCTAACCGTTTGGCTAAAGAACAAGACATCAACGCAAGAAATAAATTACAGCCCTGCAAGGGTTTTGATGCAAGACTTCACTGGTGTGCCAGCCGTTGTTGATTTGGCGGCAATGCGAGATGCGATGACAGTTCTCGGAGGGCGTCCTGACAAAATCAACCCTCTCATTCCGGTTGATTTAGTGATTGATCATTCGGTACAAGTCGATAGTTTTGCCAGTAATCATGCCTTCAAAGATAACGTTGATCTGGAAATGTTCCGCAATGGTCAGCGATATGAGTTTCTGCGCTGGGGTCAAAAAGCCTTCCAAAATTTTCGTGTTGTTCCGCCTGGAACGGGAATTTGTCATCAGGTTAACCTGGAATACTTGGCACAGGTTATTTGGACAAAAGAAGAGGCTGGTAAAGTGCTCGCTTATCCTGACACCCTGGTGGGCACCGATAGTCATACGACTATGGTTAATGGATTGGGGGTATTAGGTTGGGGCGTTGGCGGTATTGAGGCGGAAGCTGCAATGTTGGGTCAACCTATTTCCATGGTATTGCCAGAAGTTATCGGAGTGCGGCTCACTGGCCGATTAAAAGAAGGTATTATTGCGACTGATCTTGTGCTGACTATTACCGAAATGTTGCGTAAACGGGGTGTGGTAGGTAAGTTTGTTGAATTTTTTGGTACGGGTTTAAATGAATTGCCTCTGGCAGATAGGGCAACGATTGCCAATATGGCGCCTGAATATGGGGCAACGTGTGGATTTTTCCCTGTTGATAAAGAAACGATCAGTTACTTGACACTGACCAGTCGTGCGCCTGAGCGGATTGCTCTGGTTGAGGCCTATGCAAAAGAGCAAGGTATGTGGCGCGATTCTGATACACCTGATCCCGTTTTTACTGATGTATTACAGCTTGATCTCTCAACGGTTGAGCCGAGTCTGGCAGGGCCTAAACGTCCACAAGATCGAGTTGTTTTGCCTAATATTCGTCAGGCATTTGATCATGCGTTGACTGAAGTAGGCAAAGCAGAGGAAGTGAATAAAGCCGTCCAAGTCGAGCATAAAGACTATCAACTGCATCATGGTGATGTGGTGATTGCGGCGATTACCAGTTGTACTAATACCTCTAACCCCAGTGCTTTAATGGCAGCAGGCTTAGTGGCTAAAAAAGCACTGGAAAAAGGGTTGCAGCGTAAACCTTGGGTGAAATCTTCTCTGGCACCAGGCTCAAAAGTGGTGACAGACTACCTTGAACAATCCGGTTTACAGGTATATCTCAACGATCTTGGTTTTAATTTAGTCGGGTATGGCTGCACAACTTGTATTGGTAACTCAGGACCATTGCCTGAGGAAATTGATAAGGCGATAACAGATGGGGATTTGATGGTTTCTTCTGTTTTATCGGGTAATCGAAACTTTGAAGGGCGTGTGCATCCATCAGTCAAAGCGAATTGGTTAGCTTCTCCTCCTTTGGTTGTTGCTTTTTCTCTGGCTGGTACCACCAGGATTGATTTACACCAAGAGCCAATTGGCACAGATCAAAAAGGGCAGTCTGTTTATTTAAAAGATATTTGGCCAAGTAACGCTGAAGTTGCGGCAGAAGTTAATAAATTTGTTACCCAAGCTATGTTTCACAAACAATACTCGGATGTTTTTGCGGGTGATCATGCCTGGCAATCGATACGCATCCCGGAAGGGGAAACCTATGAGTGGAATGCCGACTCGGTTTATATTCAAAATCCTCCTTATTTTGAGCATATCAAGGATCAGCATAATTACCTGAGTGATGTGCACCAGGCGCGTGTTTTAGCTTTGCTTGGAGATAGCATCACGACTGACCATATTTCACCAGCGGGTTCGATTAAACCAAGCAGTCCAGCGGGGCAATATCTGCAACAGCAAGAAGTGGCAATTAAGGATTTTAACTCCTACGGTGCTCGCCGTGGCAATCACCAGGTGATGATGCGCGGTACATTTGCGAATATTCGTATTCGTAATGAAATGTTGACGAATATTGAAGGGGGGATGACTCGATATATTCCCAGTGGTGACATTATGTCAATTTATGATGCTGCCATGAAATACAAAGCCAGTAAAACACCCTTGGTTATTTTTGCAGGGAAAGAATATGGTACAGGCTCTTCTCGTGATTGGGCTGCAAAAGGAACTTTGCTGTTAGGTATCAAGGCAGTGATTGCTGAAAGTTTTGAGCGGATTCATCGTTCAAACCTGGTCGGCATGGGCGTTTTGCCCCTGGAGTTTCTGCCAGGTGAGACGCGAAAAACTTTGCAACTTGATGGTACTGAGCTTGTCGATATTACTGGCTTAGATGGAAATATTAAGCCAAGAATGCGACTGAATTTGACAATTACTCGCGCAAATGGCCATCAAGAAAAAGTTGAGTTGATATGTCGCATCGATACTGAGGAAGAGATAGAGTATTTCCGGCGAGGTGGTATTTTGCAGTATGTTTTATTGAATCTAATTTAGAGTTTAAAATGTAGCCCGTGTGAGCGAAAAAAAGCGCATAAGATTGAATTTCACTGTTTTAGAAAAGAGATAAAATAAGGGGAATTTATCGGAAAGAGCGTAATACGGGGGTAAGTAATATCGTTACCCCCGTATTACGCTCTTTTCATGAAATGCCCTTTTTAAGTTTATACATTCCGAGCATAAAGCCGACTAAATTTAATTCCGAGAACAACCACGATGAGTAATATCATTCCATAGATAATCCAGATACCGTATTGTTGATATAAAAATAATAAAAAGTGAAATGCTTGCATCCCATACAAAAAACCTATCCAGAAAAATAAGTTAGACCAGATGAATGCTCCCGAATAAGCAAACAAAGCAAAGGTTTTATAGGGTAATTGCGTTGTTCCGGCAACCAGTCCGCTTAGATGCCTGACAATGGGGATAAAATAGGCAATTAATAATATCCAGGCACCAATCCGATTAAACACGGATTGAACATATTCAATGTGCTCTTTGCTTATCCCCAATTTAGAACATAATTTGTAAACGGTAAAATGACCTGCTGTGCGGCCAATCAGATAACTGATGGAAATACCAACGAGAGTTCCAAGTGTCGCCGCTAACCAAGCGGGCAGCAAAAAAAGTTGGTTGCTTTTCACTAGTATTCCAGTCAGTAATAAGAGGGTTTCGATAGGTAAGGGTAAGCCAATAATTCCCAAGATAACCAGTCCAAAGACGCCAATACTGCCATAACTATGAATCAGGTGAAGCAAAGAGGTAGTAAAATCTGACATAATCATAATAAAGTCTCTTTAGTAAGGATCGCGCCCGAAATAACTTCTCATTCTGGCGCGATCCTAGGGGCTGTTGACAATTGGTTCTTTGAAGCGAAAAAAGAGAGAATCGAGGAAAAATTGGTTCTTGTTTGAGGCGAATAGCAAGCTATTTAACGAAAACAAGAAC
>JABEVJ010000091.1 GCA_013043985.1 Legionellales bacterium
CAGAGTAATATTATAAAAACTTCACAATATGAGTAACTATTGCTCGTTTTTATAATATTACCTGACATAAAATAACCGCGTCATAAACTTAGCATTTTGGAGTATCTTGGGTATATACTCACTGCGGTAGAAATTCCAGGTTTCTGACTTGAGACCCCTTGCTCTTTTCCGCCAGATTAACGATTAAAATGGGATAAAAGGAAATTGCTTATATCACGACGTGCCACAGCTTCGCTTCTAGCCTGCTGCATTGCTGGCTGCACGAACATTGATACTCAACCCGCCGAGCCATCAAGCAGTCGAGCACTTCAAGGTGTTTTTGCTGGCGGCGCTGTTGGTGCAGCAGTCGGCGCGGTTTCTACAGGCGTTTCTATTCCGGTAGCGGCTGCAATGGGAGGTATTGTAGGTGGCGCTATTGTAGCTTCAATGACCGAAACGAGAACGCCTGAACAACGGCTAGCAGAAAAATTGCGGCGCGATAAAGTGTTAATTATTCGTGTTGGAGAGGATTATTTGCTTGTTTTGCCTGGTGATGCTTATTTTTATGCAAATTCCTCTCATTTTAATGAAAACATGTACCCTGCAATTGCTGATATTGCACAATATATCAATACATGTGATGTTGAAACGGTAAAGGTATCAGGGTACACCAATAACCAAGGTAATGAATATCGAAATTTAGCTATGTCAAAAACACAAGCCCAAATTGTTTCAGACGCCCTCTGGATGGAAGGCCTTCGTCCCGCATACATGTATTCAATAGGATATGGTTCGCAATACCCCATTGCAACAAACAGTACAGCCGATGGCCAATTAGCCAATGATCGCGTTCAAATCACTTTTAGACGACTGACACCCCAAAGTTAATGGAGTACTCACATGAGCAGCCCACCCCCTAAAAAAACTTCCACCGCATCGGCACCGACGGGTAAGCCTGCACAACCTCAAAAAGCAACCAAACCAGCCAAGCCGGAATTTATGGATCCCCAGGCAAAAAAAGAGGCACTTGAGCTTATTCGTCTCCGTAATGACTTTTACCGAGATAATTATCGCCGCTTGATTGTTGTTTTATTAATGTTGTTGGTTCTTATGTTTTCGATGGTCTATTGGATTTATTACCTTACATCCCACCGACCTTCTCCACGTTATTTTGCAACCAACACAGCTGGTGGGCTTATTCCATTAAAGCCTCTTTCTGTCAGTTCATTATCAATCACCGCACTGCAAAACTGGACTGCACGTGCAGCAGCAGCAAGCTTTTCATTCAATTATATCCAACTTAAACAACAGCTTGAGAATGTCAAAGACACTTATTTTACCTCCTCTGGCGGTGATATGTTTCTCTCAACCCTCATCAAATCCGGCGACTTAGATGCGGTTACGCAAGGAAAGTTTATTGTCACATCAGAACCCACTGGAGCACCTGAAATTTTATCGCAAGGCATCATGGGTTCAGGCTCCTATAAAGGTCGCTATGCCTGGGTTGTACGTGTTCCTTTGGTAATCAACTATGAAAGCATCCTTGAGAATATCTCCTCTCATCGAAATATAAATGTTCAAATGACGGTCGTGAGGACCTCGCCACTTGTTGAAAATGTCGCTACTAGTATTGATAGTTTGCAAGGTATCGGCATCAGCCAGTTGCTGGTGCAAGGCACCTCGAATAATTTCGGACCACCGCAGCCAACGACGCCAGCTGCAACAACTACCGCTGCATCAGCGACACAAACATCATTGAGTGAAAGCGCTATTATGCATACACCAATCAGTGTGGCTGCTTAAACAATGCCTAAGTCATTTAAAGAAAAACACCACAATTTGATGATGCTGGTTGCTCTTTTTGCGATACTGGATATTGTGCTTATACTTGCCGCATTTTATGTGCAAACACACATAAAAGATCCCCCCTATTATCAAATTTGGCGTCAACAGAGTGGCTCATTGACTGGTGTAAAAATGATCGCGCTCACCTCACCCATCATCAATCAAGATGCCTTATTGAATTGGGCCGAAAATGCTGCTTCATCTATCTACACTTACGATCAGGCACACTATAAACAACAGCTACAAGATGTAACAAATACTTATTTTACAGCAAATGGTGGAACATCATTTATGAGTGCTTTGGCACAAACGGAGGTGCTCACTCAACTTGTCAGTCAAAAACTTGAAGTCACTGCCGTGGTAGAAAATCGACCTGCCATTCTTCAATCCGGTATGCTGCTAGGACAACAGGTTTGGAAAATACAAATGCCCTTACTTGTGACCTATGTAACAGCCAGTCAATCGCAGGAGTATCGATTTATAGTCACTATGTTGGTTGTGCGAGTTCCCACATGGGAATCCGCTTCAGCTGTTGGAATAGACCAGCTATGGGTAAAACGTGGATGATTGATAAAAGAATGATGAAGTGGCAAAAATGTTTAAAGTATTTACTGGTATCAGCATTATTTGTTGCTATGACGCCAGCTATCTACGCTGATAACCAAAATTCTGCAATGGGTAATGCTGCTCCCAACTCTGGCAGCACGTTAAATATGAATCAGAACATGACTCAGGATGAAGCTCAGTCCATGAGAGATTTAGCAAATTTCCTGGCTCAAAATCCTGGCGTTGCTCAGCAGGTATCAAACATCCTTAGCGGAAAAAATACGAGTACAACAGAAGTGAATAACACTGAAACTGCAACCACCACAAATAAAACGTCAACCACTTCGAAAACATCTACTTCGCCAGAAAATACAAAAGGTGCTCCCTCTGAGGAAAGTACCAGCGAAAACACCCAAGAACAAGATATTGATAATAATGCCTTTAAAAACGTAGAACAACAGGCTTTTCCGCTTACACCCGAGCAAATAAAAGAATTGAACAATATGCTTGATGAGACACAGCGTGCGCAGGCAGCTGCACCACACGACAGCCCTCCTCAACCACTCTCCAGCTCACTCATGGTGAGTTTATCACCGGGTTCGACCCCTCCGGTTATCCGACTCTCTCGTGGGTTTGTTTCATCTCTGGTGTTTGTTGATTCTACTGGTGCTGAGTGGCCAATTGAATCTTATGATATTGGCAATCCCTCTGCGTTTAATATCACATGGGATAAAAAAAGCAACACCTTAATGATTCAGGCTCATTCAGGTTATACTTATGGAAATTTAGCAGTCAAACTTCAAAATTTAAATACCCCTGTCATGTTAACGCTAATTCCAGGACAAAAAGTGGTAGATTATCGTATCGATTTACGAATAGAAGGATTAGGACCAAATGCCAAACCAGGTAGCATGCAGTTTTCAGGGTTACCCAGTCAAGCCGATCCCGTGTTGTTAAATATACTTGATGGTGTTCCTCCTGAAGGAGCAAAACGCTTGTCTGTCAGCTCGAGCGTAGTACAAGTTTGGGTGGTAAATGACAAAACGATGTATATTCGTACTGCATTTACGCTGATTTCACCTGCCTGGTTATCAAAAATGTCTAGTGCAGATGGCATGAATGCTTACCAACTCCAGGTGACCCCGATGCTTTTATTGTCGCGATATGGTAAGGTGCTACAAATTAAGGTTGAGGGTTTATAAGCTATGGCTAGTCGCTTGAACAATTTGACGGCAGCATTTTCAAATGTGAAGATTCGTACCATTATGATTCTGACTGCAGCTATTATGCTTTTGGTCATTGTGGTCGGCGTGATCGGTTTTCATCGTTCAAACCAGTCTGCCAATACTTCGCAACTAACAAAAGCTTCTAATTTGCAATCGATCCCTGGGCTCAAAGCAACATCGACCCAATATGCACAAATTCAACAGGATGTGAATCAGCAGAATTACCAACAAGCAGCTGCTACTCACGGAACAGCCATCCCGACGATCATTAATCAACAAGGCTTATCATCTTCAAATAATCCATCCGCGTATAATCTAAACAATGGCGCTGGAAATACTAACGCAACAAATGGAGAGTCTGGATCAGGAAAAGGAACTGGGTCTGGAACTGGCACCAACGGCAACGCAAACTCATCCGGTATGACAGCCGCTCAGTTAAAAGCCTTAGAGGCGCAACAAAAAGCCCAAATGGACGCCATGCAGAAAAAACTTGACGAGCTTAGCTCGCAGCAAGCTCAACAGCAACTACAACAAACTCAGGGCGATATGCAAAAAGAGGCTCAGCAGCTCCTTACAGCCTGGAATGGCAGCTCCAATAACCCAACACAAAGCTTCGTTCAAGGTAAACTAGCAACAACGAGCTCGAAGGTAACAAAGTCAAGTTCAGAAACAAGTACAGCAACCGCCTCGATCAGGGGCGCACCTGGTTCATCCATGTACAATAGCGATGTGATTATTAAAGCAGGTACTATTTTATTTGGTGTGCTGTCAACCGCAGTCAATAGTGATGAACCCGGGCCAGTTATGGCCACTATTGTCACTGGACAGCTTAAAGGCTCAAAATTGATTGGAGCAATCCAAAACAGCCCTCCTATTCCGGGTAGTGGCGGTGCAACCAAATTAATCTTAAATTTCACCAGTATGAGTGTTCCATATCTTCCTGAATCTATTAGTATCAGTGCCGTAGCAGTTGATCCTGACACAGCTCGCACCGCCTTAGGCAGTGAGGTTGATCACCATTACCTGGAGCGCTACGGCTCACTATTTGCCTCTGCTTTTTTGGAGGGATGGGGACAAGAAATTTCATCTGCAGGAACGACCGTGACCGTGAGTCCTTTTGGCGGCACAACCAGCACCAAAAATGGCACCGGAACTACGCAAACCGTTGTTGTTAATCCTGATGGTACGACAACAACAACCTCAACCAGTCCTCCTACTAATTCACAAGGAGGAACACTCGGCATTGGCCAAAACGTGGCTGCCGGGCTTGGTCAAGTTGGCACGAACTGGGGTCAACAACTTGGGGATACCTTTAACAGGCCAAATACTGTTATTATTAACTCTGGCGTCAGCATTGGACTACTTTTTCTAAGCGATGTATCAGCATCCGGCGGTAACACTCCTGTTGCTACCGCTCCAGCAACTGCAATAACAACCGCTAGCACGACCACTACGGGTGGAACTGCAAGCAATACAAACACGGCAACTGGTATTACAACCACGTCAACTACGCCAATGCCCGTGCCAGTGCCCACGCAATAAATTTACTTAATGGAGTATGGATTTAAATGGCAGAAAAGAAAAAACCATTTGAAGATGAATTCAGCACTGATGAATTTGATGCTTTTGATAGTGACGACTTTAACTTTGATGATGACGATGAAGACCCTTTTCAGCTCGACATCTCTGAAGGCGATACTGAAAACATCGACGAAGAAGAAGACGACGACTCCTCTTATCATTTTTCAGAAGATGAAACAGAGGAGCACGAAGAAGAAGGCTTAGAATCATCAGAAATTGAACAAAGTTCACAACAAGATAAGTTTAATCCCACGGTTTTTATTCAAAACTTGATTGAGCGTTTAAAAAATGAAGAGCCAAAGCAACTTATCAAGTATGGTATTGGTGCATTTATTGTCCTCCTGTTTTTAATTGGTGGATTAATAAAACTCCTTTCTCCCGCTCCAACAGCAGCGAAAACGACGACCAGCCAAACCAGCTCCACACTCAATCAACCGAATAATCTCCAGCAAAATCCCAATATTCCTACCTTATCACAAAACTCTAGCCCACCAGCTGGTTTTTCCACAACGAGCAACCTGAGTGGAAGTATGCCTACTACGACACAAAACAGCTCAAATAGCCTGGAATCACTGAACAACCCCACTCCGGTGGCTCCCGTTCCCCCACCCAGCACAACACAGACGTCAGCTCTATCAACAGCCCCAGCGGTGGTAAACCCTGCTGAGATGCAACAAGCCGCCACTCAAAATAGCACCCTGACCAATCATATTAATCAGTTAGATGCCCAAGTAGCTCAATTAACACAACAAGTGACTATTGATGCTCAAATGAATGCCTCTAACCAAGCTCAAATTGCCAGTCTCATCAAATCGATTGACAGTATGCAATCTCAAATGGCCAAGGTGAATAATGCCATGCAGACCATTGTTTCAGCAGTAGGGCAGACAAACAACCGTCAATCTGGTTTTGTAGCTGGTGGTAACACTTTTAATAACAATACCTCCGTACAAACCGCTCCTGACTATTATGTACAAGCGGTTATTCCCGGTCGAGCCTGGTTAAAAAGCTCTAATGGCCAAATTATTACCGTGACCACGGGTGACGCGGTTCCAGGATATGGCACCGTTGAGACGATAGATTCACAAAGCGGTGTGGTAACAACCAGCACGGGTACGAAGATTATGTTTGGAATTGATGAGGGGTGATGCTGCCAATTGCAATCCGCGAGGACAAACGTTTAATTAATCAGCCCCTTTCAGCCGAACGAAACTTAAACGGCAAGCCTTGCAATTGAATAGTGAGTGCGCTAGATAAAATAAGAAAACATCCCAGGGTTTGCATCACTGAAATCGTTTCACCTAAAAAAGCGATCCCCATTGCAACGGTGACAAGTGGCTCTAATGAGGATAAAACTGATGCACGCAATGCACTTACTCTTTTCAATCCCTCTAGCATGAGTTGAATGGGAATGGCTGTCGCAAGAATACCGAGGGCAAGTGCGTAAATCCAGTCATGCCAGCCCTGGGGTATCACCAAGGTATGCCTTATCAGCGTCAAGATCAAAAAAGTGCAAGCACAACCCAGGCAGACGATAATCGTTGACATTCCTGAGCTCATCGTATTGGCCGTCCAGCGGGTTCCGAAAACATACATTGCATATGATGCAGCAGCTAAAATCGCATACATCACTCCGAGCACACTGAGTGTTTGAGTATTCTGTCCTTTGAGCAACCACAAACCGAACAACATAATCAGCAACGCTATCATTAACGATACTGTAATCGAGCGTCGATCCAGAGCAATAGCAAAAAAAGCGACGATGATAGGATAAGAGAAAAAAACAACCATCGCTAAACCCGTTTCCATATAGCGAGTTGCTAGAAAATAAAAACCACAACTTCCGCTGTAGCAAAGCCCACCCAGTAAAAAAATGGGAAATACATGCCGAAATGCAGGCAGTATTTTTATCTCTTGTTTTATATTTTGGAGCAAGGAAAAAGCTATCATCCACACACCCGCAATCAAAAAACGCCAAAAAAGCATATTTTCAATTGAAAGTTGCGCGTGCATAAGTTGGGTACCAAAATATGCCAACAAGCCATACAATGCCGCTGAAATTGCAATCAACAAGGTGGCACCTTTGTCTGAATGAGATGATACTGATTTATCCATAATTTTAATTCTCTTTTCTCTGAACATCAATTTGTCATTGTGTATCTGCTATATTGGAAAAAAGTGGTGTATCCAATAAGGATTCCTCAGGATTACAACCTATCGTGATTTTGCCCTCAAAAAAATCTGATCCGGCTGGGTATCTTTGTTTAATTTAACTTCTTTATTAAATGCAGCGTCAATGATGTTTTTAATACTGTGTTTTTCCAAATCAATGAAAAAATTCTACTGAGGTTTTTTTACAAACCACTGTACCAAATCATAAGATAGTGCCTATGCGGTTCCAGCGGATAGTATGATTGACTGCATCCCAGCTCATCCAAATGATAAAAGCTTTTCCAATGATATTTGCTTCGGGGGCAAATCCCCATTCGCGGCTATCTGCACTATTATCCCGATTATCACCCATCATAAAATAAGCATTTTTTGGGACAATAATATCGTAATTATTGGTCTCGCCACCATTTGGATTGATGAAAATATCGTGTTTAACTCCATTTAAATTTTCCTGATATTGATTAACGGAAATATTCTGACCCGGCTCAATGTCCATGGACGAACTTAATAATGTTTGATCCGCTTTTTTACCATTGATATATAATACCTTGTTTTGGTAGATGACATGATCTCCTGGCAAACCAATGACTCGCTTAATTAAATTAATTGATGGCTCTTCTGGATTGCGAAATACCACAATATCTCCTGTTTTAGGCTCGCTGTTTGCAATAATCTTAGTATTTAAAACAGGTAATCTTAAACCATATGCAAATTGGTTAACCAAAAGAAATTCGTTGGGCAAAATGGTTGGCTCTAAAGAGCCCGAGGGAACGTGAAAGGGTTGAATGATAAAAGAGCGAATAACTAACACCAGGAGCAGTACTGGAAAAAAATCCCGAGCACTACGAACAAGCATTGAGGCCTTTGGTGTGTTTTTAATAGTCCTTGATTGAGCAAAAAACAACATATCAATCAGGCAAACTGTTCCTGTAATGATGACTAACATTGTTAATATCAATGTAAAATTTTGCAGCATACTTCATGGATTCCAGAGTAATTATAAAAGAGTAATCTACCATATTTTATACTGAAACTAAATGGGCATCATATATACCCATCGTACTTCAAGATGCGAAAACGCTCGTCATTGCGAGAAGCGCAGCGACGAAGCAATGACGCCTTCGTTGTCCTATATTTGTCGCTATTCTACATTACGCCACAGCGACTACAAAAAAATAATCTTTTTGCGTATCGCAAACTTGCGTATCGCAAACTTGCGTATCGCAAACTTGCGTGTTAAAATTAAGCAAGGTAAGGTAGCAAGGATTACGTAAGCATGGCTAAAGAGAACGAACTAATGCGAATAAGAGATTATTTTCCACTTGGAATGGCCATCGGCGATGCGTTTTGTAATCGAAAAAAAGAAACAGAAATCCTCGTAGAAAACATTCTAAATGGCAAACATAGTTTATTAATCGCAAGTAGGCGCTATGGCAAATCGAGTCTTGCATTACATGCTTTAAGTATCAGTCATCTACCCTATACCGAAATTGATTTTTACATGGCCAGCAGTGAAAAAATTATTGAAACCTATATTCTGCATGGTGTAGCTGATTTGATGGGTAAAGCATTAGGCGCGATGGACAAATGGATCAATTCCATCAAAAAATATGTCAAAAATCTCAATCCTAAATTGGAAATTGGCGGCACCTATATGAAGCTGGAATTAACCGCCAGTACTCAGTCTGATCCAGCAATGAATGTCAAAGAAGCCTTGTTACTCTTGGAACGTCTACTGGAGGAAAAAAAAACATCTGCTGTTTTATTAATGGATGAATTTCAAAATGTGGGGATGATTGCAAAAGGAAAAGGTATCGAAGGAGCGATTCGGCATGTTGCACAAAAAACAAGGTATTTGACCATCTTGTTTTCTGGCAGCAACCGTCACTTGCTTAGAACTATGTTTGAGGATGAGGCCCGCCCTTTATATAAATTGTGTTGGCAATTACCCTTAAAACGCATTGCGTTAGAGCATTATCAAATACATTTGCAAAAAGCTGCACAAATAGCATGGTCTCAACATCTAAGTGACGAGGTCTTTTATAAAATTATGCAGCTCACCGAGCGACACCCCTATTATGTGAATAAATTTTGCGATAAATTATGGACATATTGCTCTAAAAAACCACCTTGTATGGATGATGTTAACCTATATTGGTTAGAGGTTCTTGAAGAGGAAAAAAGTGATGCAATTAAAGAGATTTCTATTTTACCCGCAGGGCAAAAAAATGTTTTGTTAAAGATAGCGCAAAAAAACACGCTAAAATTGACCAGTAAGCAAACTATTTTGGAATTACAAATGCCCTCCAGCTCGATTATGAGGGCATTGGCCAGTCTTGAGGAAAAGGATTTAATTGAAAAAGAAGGTAATGAATATCAAATCATTAATCCAATTATCAGTTTTTATGTTTTAAAAAATGCGCCAATGGTAAGCTAATTGAGATTAGCAACAAATAACGAAAAGTGCTCGTCATTGCGAGGAAGCGCAGCGACGAAGCAATCCAGTAGAAAGAGCGTAAAATCAATGACTTGACGCTTATGAGCATTCTGGATTGCTTCGTCGTAAACTCCTCGCAATGACGAGCATTTTCG
>JABEVJ010000092.1 GCA_013043985.1 Legionellales bacterium
AACTTCACAATATGAGTAACTATTGCTCGTTTTTATAATATTACCTGACATAAAATAACCGCGTCATAAACTTAGCATTTTGAAGTATCTTGGGTATAATTAAAGGAAACCCGACCTATGTGTGCTGCTGGGAGCTTGTTGATAAAAAGCTAAAAATACTGGAGATATACTATGTCGGTACACACGAGAAAGCACCCTATTAAAGAGAGCGCATCAGATAATATTGTTCATGTGATGTTTCATGGAAAGGATTACTATGTTCCAGAAAATGTACTTGCCCCCTATTATGTTAAACCTGAAACTGAAAAAATGACTCTCTCTGCAGCAGAGGTCTTTTCAAACTTAGAATATGCCCATACAAAACCAGGGCTTCTATTAAAAGGCTTGCGCGCCAAAGAAAACCTTTCGCAGGTTGAATTTGCAAAAAAAATAAACATTACACAATCAAACCTTTCGAACATGGAAAATGGCCATCGACCTATTGGCAAGGAACTGGCTAAACGGATTGCGTTTATTTTTAAAGTTGATTACCGTTATTTTTTATAAAGAACCAATTGTCAACAGACCCTACCCTCCAGTAAAAAAACTTTATTTACGCATGGTGAAATTTTCACTGTCCTATTAGGGACTCTGCCATTAGGGCGTGTCCTCAATTGCTTTCAAACTATTGCGGTAGCCTGATACCGACAATACGAACCCACTCTGCGGATTCCTGAATACTTTCTATACTCATATATTGACTGTATGTATCAATAATCATCTGGCTTTGTTCAGACAATATTCCCGATAATACGATATACCCACCTGGTTTAACATAAGAAACAAGTTGCGATGCCAATTCAATCAGTGGTAACGCAAGGATATTCGCAATTAACAGATCAGCTATAATTTGAGGTAAATCCTCAGGAGAAACAACTTTTAATTGAGTAGCTGAAATGTGGTTGCGTTTGGCATTGTCTCGTGTTGCAAGCAGTGCCTGATCATGATTATCCACAGCCCAAATCGCTCGTGCACCGAGCTTGGCAGCAGCAATCGCCAAAATACCTGAGCCACTTCCATAATCTAACACGGTTTGATTCAATGGTGGATGAGCATCCAGCCATTCCAGACATAATGATGTCGTGGGATGGGTTCCTGTGCCGAAGGCTAAACCTGGATCAAGAGTAATATTAACAGCAGTGGGATCAGGCGGCGTTGCCCAGCTAGGACATATCCAAAGACGCTGCCCAAAACGCATTGCCTCAAATTGGTCAAGACAGGCTCTTTCCCAGGCTTGTTCACGGAGTTGTTCAAGGTGACAATCAGCAAGGCAGCTCGGATATTGTTGTGTGAGCTTTATCAACGTTGATTCAGCATCGGTCGTGTCATCAAATAAAGTCGTAATATAATTACTTTCCCAAATGACGTCACTATGCGCTGAGGGCTCAAAAATAGGGTTTGAACCTGCGTCTGTAAAGGTGATAGAAACTGCGCCAAGCTCAAACAAAAAGTCAGTTAATTCATCAACTATATTTGCTTCAGCTTTGATTGTCAGTTGCCAAAAGTGCATGTTTACTCCTCATATCTCTTATTCTTTTTGTTCCATTTTCTTTTCTAAATAATGGATATTGGTGCCGCCCTGTATAAAGTTCCCATCATTCATAATTTCTTGATGCAAAGAAATATTGGTTTTAATTCCCTCTACAATCATTTCATCCAGTGCGTTACGCATACGTGCCAGTGCAACATTGCGATCGCTGCCATAAGCAATAAGTTTGCCAATCATTGAGTCATAAAACGGCGGAACATCATAGCCACTATAGACATGAGACTCAATGCGGATACCGTTACCACCTGGGGCATGGTAATAACTGATTTTACCAGGAGAGGGTGTAAATTTAAGAGGGTCTTCAGCGTTAATCCGGCACTCAATCGCATGGCCAGTAAAATGAATATCTGATTGTTTATAGCTCAAGCCAAAATTACTGGCGATATAGATTTGCTCTTTCACCAGGTCAATACCAGTGATCATCTCTGTCACGGGATGTTCTACCTGAATTCGAGTATTCATTTCAATAAAGTAAAAATGATTGTCCTGATATAAAAATTCAAATGTTCCTGCTCCCCTGTATTTCAGTTCCTTGCAGGCTTGCACGCAGCGCTTTCCGATCATTTGACGTTCTTTTTCACTGATGCCGGGGGCAGGTGCTTCTTCGATTACTTTTTGGTGTCGCCGTTGCATCGAGCAATCTCGTTCACCTAAGTGAATTGCATTGCCTTTACCATCGCCCAATACTTGAACTTCAATATGACGCGGATTTTCGAGAAATTTTTCCATATAGACTTTATTACTGCCAAAAGCAGTTGCAGCCTCGTTTCGTGCCATATTAATTGCGCCAAGCAGGCTGCCTTCACTGTAAACAACACGCATTCCGCGGCCACCACCACCAGCGGCGGCTTTAATGATAATAGGATAACCAATTTTGCGTGCCAGTTTAAGATTATCGTTGTCATCTTCGCCCAAGGGACCATCAGACCCAGGAACACAGGGCACGCCAGCCGATTTCATGGCATGAATCGCCGACACTTTATCTCCCATTAATCGAATGTTTTCGGCAGTTGGTCCGATAAAAACAAAACCACTGTTTTCAACACGCTCAGCAAAATCTGCATTTTCAGCCAAAAAACCATATCCAGGATGAATAGCGACGGCGTCTGTAATTTCTGCCGCACTGATAATGGCTGGAATATTTAAATAACTTTCTTTTGAGGCCGATGGGCCTATGCAGACAGATTCATCTGCCAGTTTTACGTGCATGAGATTGCGGTCAGCAGTAGAGTGAACAGCCACTGTTTTAATGCCTAACTCACGACAGGCACGCATAATTCGCAGGGCAATTTCACCACGATTAGCAATAACGATTTTTTCAACCAATTTTGCCATGAATGATCCTTATTTAGTTATTCTATGATGAATAGGGTTTGACCATATTCCACCGGCTGGCCATTTTCAACAAGACGTCCAGTGATTATTCCTGCCATATCAGCCTCAATTTGGTTGAACATTTTCATTGCTTCAACAATGCAGATGATATCACCGACTTCTACGCGCTGACCAAGACGAACAAAGGGTTCGGCATCCGGGGAGCTGGATAGATAGGCTGTTCCCACCATAGGAGATTTCAAGGCATGTCCTTTGATCGTTTCATCCGGCTTGATTATTTCTTTAGCAGGAGAGAAATCAACGGTTGTTGTTGGTTGTTGTTGATAGATAATTGGAGCAGCAGGCGCAGCGGTATTGACAACCACACCATTTGTTTGCCTTGTGATGCGAACACTATGCTCACCTTCTTTAATTTCGATTTCTCCAACATCAGTACCATCTAACATTTTAATTAATGAACGAACTTTAGCTAAGTCCATAGAAATAGTGCTCCTCTCAATTATGGGTGTGTTCGCTGAGATATTGGTTCGCGTAAGTTAGCGCAAACTCATAGCCGCGTACGCCTAAGCCCGTCAGAGTGCCAATCGCTAAATCCGAAAAAAAGGATTGATGACGAAAGGGTTCGCGGGCATAGATATTGGTTATATGAACCTCGATAAAGGGGATTCGTACTGCCGCCACCGCATCGCGTAGTGCAATGCTGGTATGGGTATAGGCAGCAGGATTGATAATCATGAAGTTGATGCCCTCTTTAGGAGCCTGTTGAATAAGGTTAATTAAATCCGATTCGGCATTGCTTTGGAAACACCGCAAAACATGCCCAAGCTGTTGTGCCTGGTCAACGAGGCGTTGATCCAGTGTATCTAAGCTGGTGTGCCCGTACATCAAAGGGTCACGATTGCCAAGCAAATTCAAATTAGGACCATGTAAAACAAGTAAGTTAGCCATTATTGCAATCCAGGATTAAGTAAACCTAATGCGCTAAGATGCGAAATAGGTTCAGGGAGGGTTTTGCCATCAGAGCTAGATTGTGCTCTAATTTGAGTTTGGTTTCAAGTTAGTTGGGTATAGTCAGTCAAAAATTTTTCAGTTATACTCACCGCGGTAGAGATTTTGGGATTTATGACGCTGTTATTTTTCGTCAGGTTGGACGATTAAAATGTGGCAATAGTTATTCGTATTGTCATATTTTAATCGTCCAACCTGACGGAAAATAGCAAGTCAGAAACCCGAAATCTCTACCGCGGGGAGTATTATACTCACGTGCGAATAATAAAACCTAGGATTTGACTCATGACAAATAATAAGCCATCTGATCTGGTGGACAATGATATCGATCCCGTTGCGACTGAAGAATGGGTCGCTTCACTCAGAGCTATATTACAGCATGAAGGACGTGAACGTGCACATTTTATTTTGAATGCGCTTTCTCGTCAGGCCAGACAAGCAGGGGTAAATTTACCTTACACAGCCCTAACTGATTATATCAACACGATTCCTGTCTGCGATGAGCCAGCATACCCTGGCGATGCTCAGATCGAAGCGCGGATTGATGCTTACTTGCGTTGGAATGCCATGGCTATGGTCGTACGGGCAGGAAAAATTTCATCAGAATTAGGTGGACATATTGCCAGTTTTGCTTCTTCGGCGCGCATGTATCTGGTTGCCTTGCTCCACTTTTTTCACGCAGCCAGTGATAAGCATGGTGGTGACTTGGTTTATTTTCAGGGTCATTCCTCGCCTGGTATTTATGCTCAAGCTTTCCTAGAAGGGCGGTTGAGTGAAAAACAATTGGAAAACTTTCGGCAGGAGGTGGAAAGAGATGGTTTGTCGTCTTATCCGCATCCTTGGCTTATGCCAGATTTTTGGCAGTTTCCGACAGTTTCAATGGGCTTGGGTCCGATTCAAGGTATCTATCAGGCCAGGTTTCTTAAATATTTGCAACATCGGGAGTTGTTGAATACAGAAGGACGCAAGGTTTGGGTGTTTTGTGGTGATGGCGAAATGGATGAGCCTGAATCCCTTGGTGCTTTAAATATTGCGATGAAAGAAGGTTTGGACAACTTAATTTTTGTAATTAACTGTAATCTCCAGCGTTTGGATGGCCCTGTTCGTGGAAATGGAAAAATTGTGCAAGATCTCGAAGGTATTTTTCGAGGAGCAGGTTGGAACACTTATAAAGTATTGTGGAACCGACAATGGGATAGCCTGTTTGAAGAAGATGAAAAAGGCGAATTGAAAGCTCGCTTGATGGAGCTGGTTGATGGCGAATATCAAAATATCAAAGCTAAAGACGGTGCCTATATGCGGGAGAAAATCTTTGCTGGGTCACCGGAATTGCTCCAAAAAGTTGCACATATTTCGGATGAAGATTTATTTCACTTAAGCTTCGGTGGCCACGATACTCACAAAATTTATGCAGCTTATGATGCTGCAGTACATCAAACGAATAGTAAACCCACTGTGTTGCTGATCAAAACTATCAAAGGGTATGGCATGGGACCAGTTGGTCAGGCAAAAAATACCACTCATCAACAAAAAAAATTAGGAGAGGATGATATTCGTGGTTACCGTGATCGTTTCATATTACCCATTGATGATGCCGATACAGCAAAAGTGCCTTTTATCAAATTTGCAGAAGACAGTTCGGAGCTGAATTATATCAAACAGCATCGTGAAGCGTTGGGAGGCAGTTTTCCTAAGCGTCGTCGGCAGGCAGATGAAAAACTTGTTATTCCTCCGTTGAGTGATTTTGAAACTTTCCTGGCTTCTTCAGAAA
>JABEVJ010000093.1 GCA_013043985.1 Legionellales bacterium
AACGATTAAAACTGCACAATATGAATAACTATTGCTGGTTTTAATCGTTTCATATGACGAAAAATAGCGGCGTCATAAATCCCTAAATATGAAACGCTTCGGGTATAGTCTCCGCGATTGAAAACGCGAGATTTGTATTATGTATCTTAGTGCTCGATGTCATGCCAGCCTGTGCTGGCATGACATCGAGCACTCAAAAATATTTTAGAAAACCGAAACTTTCCCCCACAATTTAACTCCACCCAAAATGCCCGTACTATTGTCAGAAATTTTAACTTTTTCCGGTAAAATGAAATCAATTTTTTCAGCGTATCCACCCCCTAAATAAAGCTGGTTATAATTAAATGTTTGTGACCAGAGTGTGATGGCTTGTTTTAAAAAATCATGCCATTTTTGTATGCCATGCTGCTTTAATGCAGCCATCCCTAAAATCTGTTCGTAGGTTTTATTATCGCGAAAAGGATGATGTGCCAACTCTAAATTAGGCAGTAATTTTCCTTGCAAAAACAAAGCAGATCCCAAGCCGGTACCTAAAGTAATAACCAACTCTACGCCATCGCCATTCACCATACCATACCCTTGCATATCAGCATCATTGATCACATGTGCTGGTTTGTTTGTCAGATGCATCAATTCATCTTGCAAATTAATGGTCAGACATGAAGAGTCCATATGAGGTGCTGTGATAATAATACCGTGATGAACTACACCAGGAAAACCCGCAGATACACGATCAAATTTTACGGTAAAACTATCAATCATCATTTGAATTTGGTTTAACACTGCACCAATAACGGCTGGTTTTGGTGTCAGTTCACAAAGATAAGGCGTGATAGGCTTGCCTTTTTTATTGGCTATCATCATTTTGATATTGGTTGCACCAATATCAATGCACAATGTACAGGGTTTATCTGATAAAACAGCATGATTCACTTAGAATCTCCATCATGCAATGCACGCTCTATCCATTGATAAAGCTGTCTAAGTCCAGCCTGCACATCCTTGGTCAAATGAATTCTCAGCACTTTTCGGTTACGTTGAACAAGCTGATCAAAATCCCCTTGTGCCTGTGCGGCAATAACCTTACCAAAAGTATAGGAATGCCCAGGTATAGAGATATCTTCCGTCAGATCAGCTGTTATTTGTAAAAACAAACCTTTATTTGCCCCACCTTTATAAAGCTGTCCAGTTGAATGCAAAAATTGTGGGCCATATCCGAAGCATGTTGCCATCTTTGTTTTGTCTCGAATCAATACACGACTTTTTTGCAACCAAGCACTGTATTCAGGGGTATTTTCAATATAAGCGGAAAAATTAACATAATCGCCTTGTTTTAACTGCGTGAAAAATACGCGTAAATAATTTACCATACTGTGGTCAGTAAATAGTTCTATCCCTAATTTTTCTGCATTAATTTTATCAGTAAATAAATGAACTCCTTGTTCAGAGCAAATAGGTAGCGGATGCGGCATCAGACCAGTTTTTTCATATTCTGTAGTAAGCTCTAATGCTCGAACTTTACTTGCCTCAACATCAGGTTGATTAAAAGGATTTACCTTAATAATACTACATGCAACAGCTGTTGCTATTTCCCAACGAAATAATTCAGCACCTAAAAACATTTTGTCAGGAAGGTTTAGTCTCACTACGAAATGATTTGCTTTTTCAAGTTGAGTGACTGCAATTTCCTGTTGGATATCGGGTGTGGTATCTAATCGTATATATAAAAATAAGCGATCTGATCCATAAACTTCAGGTGAACCTAAGGGCTCATCGTTCACAGGTATGATGCTCTTTTCCATTTTACCAGTAGATTCCGCTATTAATTGTTCAAGCCAGCTACCTAGCGCTTTTATGCCTGGTGAAATAATTAAAGTGATTTTATCTTTACCATTGCTCGCGCCAATTCCAAGGAGAACGCCTAATAGTACGCCAGGGTTTTCTTTTACAGGTTTATCTGGAAAACAGGCATGTTGCATTTGACAGGCATTATGTAAAAAATATCGCACATCCAAACCCATTAAAACGGCAGGAACCATACCAAAATTGCACAAAGCTGAATAGCGGCCACCTATGGTAGACATACCGTGAATAACTGTTCGAAAATGATCATCATGAGCTATTTTTTCCAGGTTAGTGTGCGGGTCAGTAATTGCAATAAATCGATCGCCAACCTGAGTTTTATGTAGAACCTGTTGTAATCGTGCATAAAAATAAACCTTAAAAAGGTTGGGTTCCAATGTGCCACCTGATTTGCTGGAGACAATAAATAAAGTTTTTGTCAAATCAATTTTATTTTCCAGATGTTGAATTTGCAAAGGATCAGTTGAGTCTAATATATGCAAACAGGGGTAATTTGGTATTTCGCCAAAAATTTCAGCTACCATGGCGGGAAACAGGCTGGATCCTCCCATCCCTAACACGACAATGTGAGTAAATCCAGCAGTTTGAATTTCGTTGCGGATTATTTCAATAGCGGGCAAGGCATTGATTTCGGTCTCTGGGATGTCTAACCATCCAGTCCATTTATTTTCGTCATTATTCGTCCACAGAGAGGGATCACTCATCCACAACCGACAAACTTTGTTTTGCCAAGTGTCCAGTTCTTTTTCAATCTCACATGTAAGTTCAGTCGCTTGGAAAGTGATCTTATTTTTAAGCCCGTGAGTTTCAAAAAACGGTTTCTCTTCTAATGTTACCACTGTAAATTCCTTTTCAAAATAATAAACATCTATCGCTAACCTAATTTTTTATCCTCCCTCGAATAAGCAATCATCGCATCAAGCATCGGCGTGTAATACTTGTTTTTTCCAACACGTTGCACAGTTACAAGTTTGTTTTTTACAAATTTTAATGGTATTTTGGAGATGTAGGGGTTAGTTTTTTCCAATTTTCGGCTCAGATCAGAAACAGAAATTCGTTCAAAAAAGTAACATTTAACCAAAGTATATATAATTCGGTTAAATATATCAATATCAATCAATTAACCAAATTTAGTTAACTATTGTTAAGTGAATGGAAGGAATCACGAGGTATTCTGACATACATTAACAGTCTTATGGCTTGTATTGCGCAAGGTGATTTCACAGAGTTGGATACTAGATTGAATTGAAATTCAGCAACAACGTCAGAGGATACTCGCATGAAAAATATCATTTTTCTCCCCGGCTTAGGCTGTGATGGAAGATTGTTCTCACATCAAGTTAACACATTAAAGGCTCGTTTTAATGTGAGTACCCTAGTGTGTGATGTTTATGACAATATGTAGAGATAGATACGTGTGCGCATATGCCTTCATTGGAAAATCCAACGGCTGTCTCTGCAGCACTTGAACTTTGGTTAAATTAATATTTGAACAATGTTAGGGTCTGTTGACAATTGGTTCTTTGGCTGCAAAAAGAGAATAATCGGTAAAAATTTGTTCTTATTCTCGTTAAATAGCTTGCTATTCGCCTCAAAT
>JABEVJ010000094.1 GCA_013043985.1 Legionellales bacterium
AGCCGTACAACTCTCTGTTTACTCTATCACCTACGCACGCGGCTTTCGTACGGAATGACATCGAGCGCTCAAAAATATTTTAGAAAGTCGCGATCTCAATCGCGGAGACTATATGTTAACCAATAGGAGATGCGTCAAATGTCTTTAGAACAAAAGCTTAAAAACCCACCCCGAGCGATGTTAACTCTTTATGGTGAAAGTGAAGCACCTAATGTTATCAAGCGCTGTTACGAGGTAAACCCATTTTTTGGTGAGTGGGCGTGTGACAAAGTCTATGGCGAATTGTGGGAACGTGAGCCCCTCACTATGCTGGAAAAAAGTCTTATCACGGTTGTGTCATTAGCGGTATTGGGGAAAGAAGAGCAATTGACAATACATTTGAAGGGGTTATTGCATCTAGGTAAAAACATCAAGTTTATTGAGCAATTAGTCTTGTGTTTAATGAGTGAAAAATTTATCAGCTCTGATGAAAAAATACTTAGCCTGATCAGCAAAAGTTTTAAAAAACCAGAATCGAATAACGAACAAGATAAGCTTGGTTTGATGCCAGAAGAAACTCTATTTGAGCACGATAAAATAATCATACGAATTACTGCTGTTGCAACACTCGGTAACAATGCAAATACGGAAACCCTTTTAAAAGAAATTTGCTTAAATAATCTATTATCTTCAGAAGAAATTTCAGCTATATTTCTTCATTTAATGATTTATTGTGGCTGCCCAGTGACCATGAATGCCTGTTCAATTCTTAATAATGTTCTGGCTGAGCGTGAAATTATGCTTGCGGCCAAAGAAAACTTACTTTACTCTGCAGCTTACTCTGAAGCTACTCGGAAGTAGGTGAGTTCAGAGTAGATTGCAGAGCTTGAATTCTTGCAATAGGCAGGCAATTTATGATCAATAATTTATCTGCAATTACAGATAAAATATCACTGTTTCGTTCCTTGTTCCGAGGACGTGAAGATGTCTATCCAAGACGTTTCGAAAATCGTAAAACGAAAAAATCAGGCTATGCCCCTGCCTGTGGCAACGAGTGGGTTAGAGGGATTTGTGAAAAGCCTAAAATTAAATGTTTAGACTGTCAATACCGACGTTTTTTACCAGTGACCGATGACGTTATACAAGGGCATCTTTTAGGGGAAGATAACAGAGGGAATGACTTTGTTATAGGTGTCTATCCAATGCTCCTGGATGAAACCTGTTTTTTTCTAGCAGTCGATTTTGATAAAAGTAGCTGGAAAAAAGATGCGGGGGCATTTTTAAAAACATGTCATCAAATGAATTTACCCGCGGTTCTGGAGCGATCACGATCAGGGAACGGTGCGCATGTTTGGTTGTTCTTTACAGATGCCATTCCTGCGAGTTTGGCTAGAAAACTAGGCTCTCACATATTGACTGAAACGATGGAGCATCATCCTGATGCAGGACTTGATTCCTATGACAGATTTTTTCCAAACCAAGACACTTTACCCAGAGGCGGCTTTGGAAACCTTATCGCTTTACCATTACAGAAAAAAGCACGCTATCTTAATAACAGCATGTTTGTAGATGAAAATTTAATTGCTTATGAAGATCAGTGGGGTTTCCTCTCAGGAATAGCCAAAATAGATCGCAAAGACGTTGAAAGCATCGTGGAGCTAGCTGACGTAAAAGGTAGAACAATAGGGGTTCGTCTTGACATAGCAGAGGAAGATAATCCAACACCCTGGAAATTATCACCTTCATGTCGTCAAACAATTTCTATTGTTGATAATTTACCAGAAAAAATTGATATTGTTATTGGAAATGAAATTTTTATTGAAAAAGCGGTACTATCGCCATCATTAAGAAACCGCCTACTGAGGCTTGCAGCTTTTCAAAATCCTGAATTTTATCGAGCGCAGGCAATGCGGCTCCCTGTTTATGAAATACCCCGTATAATTGGATGTGCTCATGATTATCCGCAGCATATTGGATTACCTCGCGGTTGTCTCGATGAGATTTGTCAGTTATTTTCAGATTTGAAAATTACATTCACTATCTCAAACTGCTGGGAATTTTCATTTAAATATTGAACTGCCAATTCCTTTCAATGGGTTAAGTTGTATGGAAGTTGATTTGCTGTGTACCGAGGAACGTATTGCAATTGAAATTGATGGTAATCAACATTTAGCTGAGAATGCCTATCGACGCGATCGACGAAAAGATGCTTTACTGCAAGAAAATGGGTATTTTGTATTGAGATTTTTAGCGGAGGATGTTAGCAAACATCTTGATGATGTTTTAGATACGATTATCCGGGCTATAGCTATGAGAAAACGTGGTTAATAGGTCTGCAATGCATTGGTTTTTAGATTTTGACTATCATTTTTTTTTGTTTCGCATTCTGTTAGATAATTTGACAAAATCCAGTCGGCAATATCCTTTGCTGTAAATTTTTGCTCGGGATGTTTTTGCAGATAACTAAATACGATTACTCCAAGGTTTAACATAACTGTTTTCTCCTTCTATCAATTCACACCTCATCAAAAGACATACGTACCTGCTCATATATCGCACGCATTAAATCATTTGCGACAGTATTTTTAAAATTTTCATCATTCATTAAACGCTCATAGATTTCCTCATTGCCATTCATTCGCTCAAAAAATAATTTTTCAAGCTGATTATTAAAAACAAACTCGAAATTTTCCATGGTATTTGCCATTGCGGCCTGTCGTAATTGTTCATCAGCCAAAGCTGTCTCTCTAATCTGGTCAAAAAACAATTGATCGGCCTGCGTAAATTCCGTTCCAAAACGTTCATTGAGTTTGCCAATCAGCGCTGAAAGTGCAATATCTTTATCTGCTGACCCTGTTCCAACTTCTGTAGGACCTTTCAGAGGTTCAACTGAATCAGTGTTGAGAGAAATAGCTCCTTCCCGCATTTTTTGTAGACGATAGTATTTAAGCTCGACCTCGTGATCGATTTGCACATTGTCAGTCTTGTCAGTACGTGGTAATTTTCTCATTAGAAAACGTGTGTAAGTGTATAGTTTCTCGTGCTCAGAATCTTGATAGGGAATAATCTGCGCAACGAAACAATAGAGATTACGAAAGCTGATCAATTGGTCTTTAAACAGTTTTCGATCTTTTTCATTTAACAGCTTGAAACGCTCAGCCACTAAATTCAACAAACCATCGATTTTCTTATGCTCTCCAGGGGTTAAATTCGCCCGGTTGCGAAACCAGATGTCGCACCAAGTGTTTATTTCATTGTCTGTGAATAGCTGCCATTCTCTGAGCGTATGCGCCAAGGCATTCAATTGCTGGGGATCGGTGTCCGCCCCTTTAGGTGTTGCTTCGTAATAGGGTTTGAATGCCTTGTAAATTTCTTCAGGCTCATTCACAAAATCGAGAACAAAGGTATCGGTTTTTCCAGGAGCACTTCGGTTAAGACGCGATAATGTTTGTACGGCCTTAACGCCAGCCAGGGATTTGTCTACATACATGGTATGTAAATAAGGCTGATCGAAGCCAGTTTGATACTTGTCTGCAACCAGTAAAACTTTGTACTCATCTGTGTCGAATTTCTCAGGAAGCTCAGTTTCTTTGATACCCTTATTCATACTGACTTCAGTGAATTTTTTGTCAGCGAAATCCTTGAGTGTGATTTCACCTGAAAATGCCACTAATGATTTAATATCCTGGTAACCTTTGTTCTTGAGATATTGATCAAATCCCAGTTTGTAGCGTACAGCATGTTCTCGGGAACCAGTGACAACCATCGCTTTGGCTTTCCCGTCGATTTTGTAACGCGTGTGAGTCCGAAAGTGCTCAACGATTATTTCAATTTTCTGCATATTGTCGTGATCATGAAACTCCACAAATCGTGCCAAAGCTCGGGCAGTTTTACGGCGAGGAACGGCAGGGTCTTCTTCAATTTTGCGGATGAGCTGGAAGTAACGTTTATAACACGTGTAATTTGCCAGCACATCAAGAATGAATCCCTCCTCAATGGCTTGACGCATACTGTAATGGTGGAAGGGTGCATCACCATTTATCCCCGGTTCATCGAATACGCTAAGTGTTTTAAATTTGGGTGTGGCAGTGAAGGCGAAATAGCTCAAGTTTGGCTGCTTTGTTCGCTTGAGTTGTTCGCGGAGCAGTTCTTTTTTTGCGGCTTCACAAAGATTGTCATCATCCATATCAAGGAGTTGTTCAGCAATGGCTGCTTCGATGCCGTCCTGATTCAGAATTTTGCGCAACTCCATCGCAGTTTCACCATTTTGCGAACTATGCGCTTCATCGACAATCACGGCAAACCGTTTACCTGCTGTGGAAATAGCAATCGATTTTCCATGCTTTTCCATCGTCCTAATCGCTTGGGTGATAAAGGGAAATTTCTGTATGGTAGAGATAATGATGGGCACACCATCTGCCAATGCGGTAGCGAGTTGTTGGGTATCTTCCTCAATTTTTTTGACTACACCCAGCTTATGATCAAACTGAAAAACCGTATTCTGTAGTTGTTTGTCAAGAATACATCGGTCGGTAATAACGATCACAGAGTGAAAAATTTTTTCATTATTGAGATTGTGCAAACTTGATAATTGATGTGCAAGCCAGGCAATCGAATTGGATTTGCCTGATCCGGCTGAATGCTGAATCAGATAATTGTGACCTGAGCCATGAGACTGCGCGTGCTGGGTGAGTCTGCGTACGGCGTCCAATTGATGGTAGCGGGGGAAAATGAGTGATTCGGTTCGTAGATACTGGATACCTTTGTCGGTCACAATCTTTTTTTCTTTCACTTCAAGGTGAATAAAACGGGCGAGAATATCCATCAAGCTGTCTCGGGTAAGCACGTTGCGCCAGAGATAGGATGTACGTACATCTTCGTCGGAAGGTGGATTGCCCTGGCCATGGTTGTATCCAAGATTGAAGGGTAAAAACGAAGTTGCTTTACCTTCTAGTTTGGTGGTCATGAAGACAAGTTCGGTATCGACTGCAAAATGAACCAGGCAGCGTTGTTTAAAGCTGAAGAACAAATCTTTGGGATCGCGTGTTCGATATTGGGTTATGGCATCTTCGACGGTCCAGCCAGTGGCTGAGAGCTGATTTTTAAGCTCGATGCTGATGACGGGCAGGCCATTGACCGCGATTACCATATCTGGCTTGGCACCGCTGGCTGTAATGACCTGACGGGTGATGGTCAGCTGGTTATGGGTAAATCGCTCAGAGGCGATGGGGTCAAGGCCAGTATTAGGGGCAAAGTAAGCTAGACGCACTGTCTTGCCAACACATTTAAAGCCTTCACGTAAAATGGCGAGTGAGCCTTTAAGCGCAAGCTCTTTTACCAGACTGTCGATCAGGATAGCTTCGGCATTAACAGCATCCAGCTGCTGTAAACGATCCCATATTTTCGGCTGGGTTTTCTCAACAAAGGAGAGAACATCTTTTGTGAAAAGTGCTGTTTTGGGATCATATTTTGCTGGGCTTTTTTCATAACCGCCAGTCGTGATCAGTATGTCTTCAATTTCATTTTCAAAATAGGTTTCTTGATGCATGCCAGTTATTCCTTTAATTTAAGCGTATTTTAAATCCTGGAGTCTCTACCGCGGGGAGTATATCAATCTTGCGATAAGGAGTCGATATATCATGCAATATTCAGCAGCGATAATAGCTAATTATTTTATAAAGAAAGCCCGCGATGAAAACACCTATGTTACGCCTATGAAATTGATAAAACTCATCTATTTTGCTTATGGCTGGCATCTGGCGATCGTCGGGAAGCGGTTAATCAATGAACCTGTTTGTGCCTGGCGGTATGGACCTGTTATAGAGTCAGTTTATCAAGATTTTAAAAAATATGGTAATGGTCCCATCACCGAAGAGGCCTCAAATAGAACCGATGAAGAACAGCTCAGGCAATTAAGGGTTGATAAAATAGCGTTGGCGTTATTAGACAAAATATGGGAAGTTTATGGTGTCTATGATGGAATACAATTATCGAATTTAACTCATGAACCTGATTCACCTTGGTATGTGGCGTGGCATGCACAAAAAGGTAAAAGCCACCATAATTTTAATATTGATGACCAATTAATCAAAGCGTATTTTGATAAGCGGGTGCAATAAGTCATATGGATAACCAAGATACGGAAGTTTTAATCAAAGTTGGAAACATTGGTTCTGGCGAAGCTCCGTCCTCAGAGCCAGATATTTTAACGTTAGCCGCAAGACAAGCTTTGGGTGAGGAAAAGGAAAAAGTTGAAATAGACAATATCAAAGCGGCCTTGATACTCAACACACATGAGTTTTCGGGATTTATAACGCAGCTATTTTGCGTCAGAAGAAACGATTAAAACCAGCAATAGTTATTCATATTGTGCAGTTTTAATCGTTTCTTCTGGCGTAAAATAGC
>JABEVJ010000007.1 GCA_013043985.1 Legionellales bacterium
AATTGCCTATTACCATGAAGAGCTGCAAACTTTATTGACGGAAAATTTTCAAATTATTAATGGCTAAAATCTCGCGATCTCAATCGCGGAGACTATATATTGCTTGTTTTAATCGTTTTACCTGACGAAAAATTCCTGCGTTATAAAATCCGAAAAACCATGTGTGTCGAGTATAACTCATCGGCGTAAATAATGTCTTATCCCAAACAAAAAAACGATGACAATACTACCCCAGCCAAACCAGTTGCCTAATATTGAGTATAATGTTTTCATTTGATACAGATTAACCGTTGTAACAAGCATGGTTTCATCGTTATCGGCATCGCTTTTTATTGCGATCATTTCTCCATACTGATTATTAACTGTTAGTAAGCCTTGATTTGCAGCACGCACGACTGCATAACCATTCTCAATTCCTCGCATAATAGCCACTTTGGCATGCAGCCAGGCATCAACATTAAAATCAAACGCTGGAACTAACAGAAGTGCTACATGCTGCTTTCCATAACTAAGTGCGGGGTACGTAAAATCCATATCTTTACAAATGGCTACGCCCCAAGAAAACAGAGGGTTACTATTATTAATCAAAAAAAGCTTTTTACCAGGCTTAAAACGAGACTCGAGTACTGGCACTAAATGTTGTTTATTATACATACCAATAATTTGTCCATTCGGATTAATGACCATGGCAGAGTTATAATTTTGCTGATTTTCCCGCGCCATTCCAGCCACCAGCGTAATATGATTTTTTTTCGCTGCCTGTACTAATATGGCTGTTACAATTGCAAGATTATCTGAATTAGCTGACACAAATCGCTCAGGCAAGACAATAAACTGCGCTCCTTGAGCAGATAACTTATCAACTAACCCTATATACCGTTTGGTTAAATTAATAGCATTCTGCCCAGAGACATCAATGGAGGCTTGTATGGAGGCAGCCCCGACTCTTAAGGTTTCAATAGGCGTATGCGTTCTATCTACTTGGAAGACCCCATATGCGATACTGACTCCTATCATGGCAAGTGAAAAAATAAATCCAAAAAAACTATTTTTTACTTTATTGTTGAAATAAATACCATAACTGATACTCGAACTAAATAGTAATAATACAAACGTTATACCCCAAATACCGGTAATATTGGCTATCTGTACAAAAGGTAAAAAATCAATTTGACTATATGCCAAGCTATTAAGGGGGCCAGAGGGTAAAAATAGCGATATAATAAATTCGTAGCTAGTCCACAATGCGGGAAATAAAAATATCGCTACCCAGTGATTCAGATATTTTGTTAATTGTGCATTGATAATAACGAGTGTGGCAAACACCAACGACGATATAATAATCGGCCCCATAATAATTTGTACGGGCAATCCTGCACTAACATAAGCTAATAAATTAAGTGTACCTATGAAAAAAGAAAAGAATGCTACCGAAAAGCTGGCCGTTCGGTTATGTTTATATGAATACCATAACGGCAATATCGGTGCAAACCACAGCAAAAACCACTGATTATGAAAGCCTGTCGAATAGTAAAAAAGGACACCGCTTATTATAACACAACCGATGGCTGTAATAAATTTACTCAATTTGTTGTTCATTTCTTACTTGCCCATTTAGTTAAACTCACCATTTCGAGAGGATTACATCATCACTAATGTGCTTACTGGCTCATAAAAGGGATTATATACCATGACCTCTTGGGGGACCTGTAATAACTTCTTTTCTTGATAATATGATTGTAACCTGTCAATAGAATAAGCATTCTCGCAAAGAAACGCACTTAGTTCATCAAAAAAAATTAACCTGGCAGCCGAAACTTTATCAGTGCCACCATCCAACATGGCTCCCCATACATCCCATGTCAATATTTCTTTCTTATTTAGTGTTGCCAAGGATTGGATTAATCGATTCCTTACATACCATAAACCACGCAATTGTCTTGAACCAATACGATTAGCTTTAATCTTGCTCTGACGACATAATGTCCATGCAACCTCAGCTGAAAACATTTTTTCCGGTGGAATATCATATAAATCAAAATCGATTTCCAAGTCATATTTATTAATATGAAGAGCTGTTGTCCTGGCATCAACAATACACCATTTATTTTTTTCTTTATCCCAATACTCCAGCCATATCCCATCTAAATATAGATTTGGTATAAAATAATCCGCAAAGCCTACTCGTAGACGTGCAGGAATGCTTTTATGTCTTAATGCTGAACATATCAATAGCACCTGATCCCGGCAAATACCAATAACACGATTCTTTAACTCGCGTGATTCATAAAGTGGTCTGTTATCTTTTTCCACGATATTTGCTAATAAGGTAGTCGCATATCGGCTATCCATTTCTTTATAACGCTCAACAGGAATTTTATAATTAAACATATCACCATCGGCAAGATGAATAAATAGATTTTGCATTATTTTGCATAATTCAGGCGCATTATCAGGTAAGCTATCAAATAGATAAGCATACTCACCTGGAGATGAGGTTAAACTTTGAGCTTTATAAAATTCGAGAATATCCATAATAACCTCCTATGCTGGAATAGTGAAAAAAGGCTCGTTGTAACTCTTCCTGTTCAGTCTTCATGGCAAATTTTACAATGTATTCAGCATGAACATCGGTGGTTGGAACCAGCGGAATATTAATTTCATCTTGATGAAGAATCATGGGCAATTCAGTACAACCCAGGATAATAGCTTGACAGCCATACTGTTCACGCATTTTTTTACATAATTTTTTTACGAAATTCTTTGACTTATTTAAAAATATTCCCAGACAAAGCTCATTCAAAATAATACTGTGCAATTTGTCTCTTTCTTCGGCATCAGGCATCATTGTCAGGATATTAAAATGATTATGTAATCTTTGATGATAAAACTCATTTTCCATGGTAAATTTACTACCAAGCAAGGCTATTTTTGAAAACCCCAATGCTTGAATATGACTACCAACACAATCAATAATATTTAATATAGGTACGTTTACTGCCTGCTGGACATTATCGGCAACAATGTGGAAGCTATTGCAGGGTATGACAATAAAATCCGCACCCATTTTTTCTAACCGCATGGCAGTATTAATGAAAATCGAGGTTATTTTATGCCATTCATCTTTATTAGCATAGGCCATAATATCATCAAGATTGACACTAATAATTATTATTTCTAATTTATTATAACCACCCAATTTTTTCATGGAAATTTTGTTAATATCCAAATAATACTGGGACGTGGATTCATAACTTAATCCACCAATAATACCAATTACTTTCATGATTTACCTCTTATTTCATTTTTAAAGTGTTATTAAAAAATTCAGCTATATTTTTTTTTAATATGGGATGAATCTCTTCTCGCTGCATCCCTTTATCAACACAAATCACAGGACAAATGTCTTTAAGTTTATCTGGACATTTCATCAAATAAATATAATGGCCTGTATTTTTAAGGTTGATTAATTTTTTATTAGTAAATAAAGGTAAATAATTTAAATCACTGCTCCCAAGTGCTTCATCAAATTCTGATTTGAAAAACAAGATTGGAATATTCGTTTTTGCACAATTGGTATCAAATAACTCTGAAAGTGCTGGAGCGAGTAAAGTAATGCCTTTAATATTCTTTAAATATGCCGTCACTTTATTTTTATTAAAACAATCCAAATAATCAGGAAATATCCCTGCCATAAGTAATGCAGTAAAGCCACCAAATGAATGACCAATCATGCCTATATTTTTTTCATCAAGGGATGTTTTATAAAATGAGTCACTCATCAAACGCTTAATAACTAATAGCACATCCAAGGGTCTGTTAATCAAGTTAGTTTGCTTATCAGATTGTGAGTCATCAAAAGAGGTATCAAATGGATGCTCTACTGCAGCAACAATAAACCCTTGTTTTGCCAAATACTCAGCAAGATAATGCTGATTTATTCTGTGACCCTTCGAGCCATGTGAAATCAAGATTAAGGGAAATTGAGCTTTGTCTATTACCGCATGATGCTTAACATAGCCAGTATAAGCATTAAAATAAGTTGATTGCTCAGGCGACTCTTGCGTTGGATACCAAATTGCTGCCCGTACTTCTCGGTTGCGTTGATTATCATAATAAATAGCATCCTGAAAGCCAGCAAAATAATTATTCATAGCAGCTTTCTCCCATTCGCTGTAGTTGATGGTCTGGATTTTTAGCAAGTATGTTTAATTGCTGATAATCCACTTTGCCGTTTTTGTTGTAGGGTAATTGGTCAAGCTTAATAATATTGGCTGGCAACATGTAATCCGGTAATGTTTGTCTGCAAAGTAGCAATAACTCATTTTTATTTTTAATCGTACCAGCGATAAAACAGGATAATGATAGGGTATGCCCTGTTACTGTATCTTGTATCGGAACAATGGCCACAAAAGGTGTTTCAGTAATAAGCTTTATTCGATTTTCAATCTCTAATTTTTCTACGCGATAACCGCGTATTTTAAGCTGATCATCTTTTCTACCTTTATAAATAAGTCCCTCTTTTTCATTCCATACAGCAAGATCGCCTGTTTTATAAACTCGCTTGCCAAAAACAGTAATAAACTGCTCTGCGGTTATTACCTCGTCTCGCCAATAACCAGACATTACCTGGGTTCCATATAAACAAATCTCACCAGGCTCACCCTCTTCCACTATCTGTCCAGCATCATTCAGTAAATAAAAGCCTTGATCATTAAACACATGACCAATAGGTATGATGGTATTTTCATACTGCTTCCAGATATAACCGCTAATAGCGACTGTCGCTTCCGTTGGACCATATAAATTATCGATTACCGAATTAGGTGCTGCCTGCTGCCACTTTTTAGCGATGTCAGTCGTTAATGCTTCGCCACAAAATACCGTGTAGCGAATAGAGTTAAATGCATTGATAGGGATTTTTTTTAATTGATTAAGCAAATTTACCAACGATGGAACACACGCCCAATAGGTAATTTTATTTTCTTCAATATATCGAGGGATCCCCAATATGTAATTATCCGGTAATACACATAGACATGCACCGACTATCCAACAAACAAAAATATCATAAACAGAAAAATCAAACGTTAGTTCATTTATATGAGAGAAAACATCACTATTAGTTGGTTTTATCCTGGCAATCATATTATCAAGAAACGCATAAAGATTAGCATGCGTAATCGGGACTTTTTTAGGCAAACCCGTGCTGCCAGAAGTAAACATAAGGTATGCTATATTAGAAGCAACGTTTGGCGCTTGATATTCCGATACTGAGAGGCAATGTTCTTTCATTTGGTTACTATTATTTTTTGAAAAAAATCGCAGCTTACCCCCTTTTTCAACGAGTACACATATCACAGCATAGTTTTCTTTTCTCTCTAAAAAGGATTTTGCCAATTCAAAATGAGCTATGTCAGTAATGACTAAAGAAGATGAAACTTGCAGGAAATTTTGTTTTATTCTTGACTCGTTATCTTTACAATTTAAAAAAACATAGGTTTTCCCTGCAAGCAGTGACCCTAATAAGCCTGCATAGGCTGCAATGTTTCTGCCTGCCATGATGATACTTTGAACGTCCATACTATCTTGTATGAAAACAGCGATATTTTTTGCAATATTAAACAATGCCTCATAACTGTATTGAGTATGGTCAGTTTTTAGTGCAATATTAGTAGGATTAAGCGTGGCCTGCGCTAATAACCGCCTAGCAATACTATTCTCAAAAGGAATTAAATTATACATTGTGAAATACCTGTTTAATATTTAAAAACCGCAGCAGCAAAAGTCGCGCCTAATCCTACCGTCACCATCAGGTAATAATCGCCTTTATTAAGCAGCTGCCTGCTTTGTACATCAGTAAAATTGATTAATATATCTGCGCCAAAGCAATGACCATATTTGCTAATATTTTCCAAGTAAATATTTGCTAAAGGGTAATCAATGTGTTTTGCCAGTTTTGCCCATGAAATTAAATTAACGTTATGAGGTAATATCATTTTAATATCAGATAAACTCAGCCCCGTTTTTTCAACGACTTTGTTAATTGTTTCGCCTAATAAGGGAACATATCGTTTTTCAAAATCCTTACTCTCCTCTTCTGATAACCAGATACCTCGTGAATATTTACCATAGGTATTAATTTCAAGGGCGAGTAGCTTATTGTTATGATCATTCAGGCTGACCACGACAGCTGCGGCTGCATCACCTGTAATGGAAGTATTAGGAATCACCTGCACAGTGGGAGTAAATGCCATCTCACCCGTTACAATAATGGCTTTGGCTGTTTTATCCTGACATGTTAATAACATGGCAGCCATTTCAAAAGCATTTAAGGTGGATGCACAATTATTAAGCGAAGTTCCAAATGCAGTTGCGCTCAGTAACCCCAGCCTGCTTTTTACTTCTCTTATGACTGATTGGCCAAAACGAGTAATGACTTTGGCAGTATGAGCATGAATTATAAATTTAATATCTTGCTTTCTGACAGTGCCATCTACAAATAATTTACTTACTGATTTTTCAATTAAATCCGTTACCGATATATCTTTTGCATAAGGAATTTGATTTAAGCCGTATATTTTAGTGAATACTTTGGCTTGAGCCGCATTAATATTAAAGCGTGCCAAATCAGTTTGTACGACAAACCGGGTATCAGGCACAAAATACGCAGAACGTTCAATTGAAAGCATTTTTTTCTCCGATAAGATGGCTGTTGTTTTCGGGTAAGATGATTTTTTTTCTGGAAAGATAAAAGTACAAAACAGGCAGTACTAATAACGTAAAGAGGGTACCAATCGTCATCCCTGTTGCAATAACTATACCCATATTGAAGCGGGAAGCGGCTCCGGCGCCAGTTGCAACAATCAGTGGAAAGGCCCCAAACATAATGGCGAGCGTAGTCATTACTATCGGACGAAACCGAATAGCTGCTGCGTTAATAATCGCTTGTTTTTTATCTACTCCTGCCAAACGTGCTTCATTGGCATATCGAGTTAGTAATATCCCATGTTTGCATATCAAACCCGCGATAGTTAACAATCCAATTTGCGTATAAATATTGATAGATGCAAACCCTAGTTTTAGCGGTAACATGGCAGCCATAAGAGACATAGGTACGCTGCCAAATAAGATAATTAACGGATCACTGAAACTTTCAAATTGCATCGCTAAAACAATAAAAATGACAATAAAAGCAGACAAATAAAGCCATAGCATATGGCTGCCTTCTTGAATGAATTGTCTGGAATTTCCAGAAAAATCATAACTCATTGAAGGTGGTAAAATCTGTTTTGCCTGGTTCACCAAAAAATCAAGGCCTTCTGACAGCGAATATTTTGGAGACATGACACCTGAAATAGTCACTGAATTAAATTTCTGAAATTGATTAAGTTCTTCCGGCTCAGTGGTTACTTTCATCGATACAAAAGCAGACAGCGCCACTAATTGTGAACTGGAATTCATAATATATATCGAGCCAAGCTGAGAAGGATTGATTCGATGCCCTGCATAGGCTTGCGGTATCACCTCGTAACTGCGATCATTCATATTAAAGTATTGTACTTTTCCTTCATTTAATAATGTTGATAATGAGGAGGTAATTGCATCGATACTGACGCCCATCGCACTCGCCGCATCCCTATCTATTTTAATTTGTAAAACAGGTTGATCATATTTCAGATCATCTGTCACAAATAAAAATAACCCACTTTTTCGTGCTGCCTGCATGAGTTGCTCAGCGACAGAATATAATGATTTGTACTCACCAATGGATTTTATGACAAACTGAATTGGCAGACCGTCTGTGCCGGGCAAAACAGAGGGAACAATTGCTACTGAGTCTAATCCGGGGATTTGATTGATCTGTTGCTGTAACAATGGTTGCAATTGCATACTGGAAAGTTCCCGATCGCCCCAGGGTGATAAACGAATAAAGGATAACACCTGGTGCTCAGTCGGTATCCCATTAATATAAGTATAAGATTGTATCTCTGGTATATCGTGATAGCTTCGATTTAGTAATTGACTATTTTGCTCAAGAAACTGTGTTGTTGTAGAATCTGGAGCGATCCCTATCACCTCCATCATCCCTTCATCTTCTTTTGGCTCTAGTTCTTTAGGGGTAGATCCATAAAAATAAAGACAACCCATAATAGAAACCAACCAGACCACTAAAATCATTTTTTTATTATTAAAAACCGTTTCCAGACAACGCAAATAAGCATTTTTAATCATAAGAAATTTGTCGTCTATAAATTTTGTTATCCCCGATTCCTTACTCGAGGAAATCATCAATTGGGAACACATCATCGGTGATAAAATCAGTGATACTATGCCAGAGATAATCACCGCACCAGCCAGACTAAAGGCAAACTCTGAAAATAACTTGCCAGTTATCCCACCGGAGAAAATCATGGGTGAAAAAATTGCAGCCAGTGTTAATGTCATGGCAATGATAGGAATGGCTATTTCTTTTGTTCCCTCACTGGCAGCATGAAGCACATTTTTACCTTGTTCTATGTGTCTGTGAACATTCTCCATCACTACAATTGCATCATCTACGACCAGTCCAACAGCCAAAACCATCGCCAACAATGTCAACAAATTGATAGAATACCCACAAACCAACAACAAAAAACAAACACCGATCAAAGAAACAGGAAGCGCGACCAACGGTATAATGACTGATTTGATGTTACCTAAAAGCAGGTAAATGACCAAAGCAACTATAATAATAGCTTCCATCATCGATTTGATTACTTCATAAATAGAGGCTTTGATATACGTTGCTGAATTAACAACCGTATTAATCTTAAGAATACTGGGCAAGTGCTGCTTTATATCAGGTAAAATTGCATCAACCCCTGAAATAACCGTTAGTGGATTTGCGCCGGGTTGGGGTTGTATAAAAACCATGACTGCTGTTTCTTTACCATAAAAAGCATTAATTTTACTTGTTTCACTATCTAATCTGGCATTGCCAATATCACGTAACCGGACGATTGAGTCGCCTTCTTGCTTGATTATCATGTTATTAAACTGTGATGGATCTTTTAACTCGGAATTGACAGATACATTCAAGCTGGAACTGCCATCTAATGTACCAACTGTGCTTTGAACATTTTGTGATTTAAGCGCATTAACAACATCCGTAGTTGTCAGATTATAGGCAGCCATTTCATCCGGATTTAGCCAAATTCTCATGGCATACTGACTACCCAATACCTCTGCCGTAGCGACTCCATCAACCGACTCCAATCGAGGTTTTATATTGCGGTTCAGGTAATCAACAATTTGCGGAGTACTCATCTGTAAGCTTGTAAATGCAAACAGCAAAATAGGATTGTTATCTGAAGCAGCTTTGGTAATCACCGGATCATCAATATCTTTGGGTAATTGCCCTCTGACAGAAGCAATTTGTTGCATGACATTCGTTAACGCCGCATCTGAGTTTGCTCCCATTTCCATGTCAAGAATGATATCAACATGTCCTTCACTACTGGTAGATGTAATAAAGTTTACGTCCGTTATTCCTGATAAAGCATTTTCAACTACACTGGTTACAAACCCTTTCATGGTATCAGCGCTGGCACCAGGATAATCTATGGAAACAGTAATAATGGGAATTTCAATTTTAGGAAATAACCGTAACGGTAGTTTATACCAACCAAATAATCCTGCGAATACAATTAGCAATATGACAGAGATTGACATAACCGGCTTTAAAATAAAAAAATCTATCCATTTCATATTATGATCTCGCTACATTTACTTCGGCACCATCAAATAATTTTTGCTGTCCGGCAACCACAACCTTGTCCGACAAGTCCACACCTTTTTTAATGACGATCATATCGCCAAAGCGGTCACCTGTTTTAATGTATCGCTGATAAACCCGGTTTTTTTTATAAACGTAAACAAAATTTCCGTAAGGATTATAAACAATAGCGTTTTGAGGTATTGCCATCACTTTTTTTTGTTGTGGTAATAAAACTTGGACTTTGACATACATTCCGGGTATCAAATTATCAAGCGGTGGAAGCAGTTTTGCTCGTATAAACAGGCCACGAGTACTTTCATTCATTTTTGACTCTACTGCCAAAACCTGCCCCGTCCAGGTATATTGTTTTGTTTGATCGCTAAAAACATTAACAGTTTGTCCAAGCTGGATTTGATCAGACTCTTTTTCAGAAATAAAAAAATCCACATACAGGGTGGATGTATCTTGTAATGAGACAATGACTTGCCCCGATGGCAGATACTCACCTTTATCAACTTGCCTTATGCCAAGAACCCCAGAAAAAGGCGCTTTGATGATGGTACGATCAAGCTCTGCCTGATCATAATTGAATTGTGCCATATCTTGCTCCGCTTCTGATTGAGCCTGATCAAAATCAGCCTTTGAAATAGAATGCGTATTATAGAGCTTGGTATACCGCTCGTTCTGGAGGGATGATAGTGCACATTGAGCTTTATCTTTTTGTACCAATGCTTTTAAATCATCATTTTGTAATTCAATCACGACATCGCCTTCATTGACTTTTTGTCCTGAATCAAAATATATTTTTGTTATCGTTCCCGAAACAGAAGGACTAACATCAACGCCTGCGACAGCTTTTACACTTCCGATAGCTGAAATGGTATTAACAGGAACGATATATTGTGTTGACATGAGACTAATCACTGGCAACAATTTATTTTTTTCGTTTCCATGTATCATGTGTTTGATAAGAAGCGATAATAAAATAAGACAGCCAATCAATATAAATAAAAATTTTCTGTATTCAAGCATGCTTGGTTATTCCCTGATTTATGCCAAAATGGTCTCAGTGCTTACTTTAAGATCAGCTATTTTTTTTAGCTCAAGTTTATTAACCTTGCCATTTTGTGTTTTAGGTAATTGAGATAAAAATTCCAGATATTTTGGACGCTTTTCAGCAGATAAATTTTCATGGTAAAATTGCTTTATGTTGTTCTGCTCAACCTCACCGACTGTAACAATAAAAGCATAAATGGCCGTGCCATATTCCAAATCATCGACACCGACAATGGCTACCTCGGAAATCAAGCTACACCGCATTAGGGTTTCTTCTACTTCTTTTGGGCTCACTTTCATGCCTTTACATTTTAAAACTTCATCCATCCTGCTATGAAAATAAAGATAATTGTCATCATCCAACCAACAATAATCGCCGGTATATAACACTTTTTCACCAGGCAGCAGGCCATTTTTCAATTTTTTTTCTGTTTCAACAGGTTTGTTCCAATATCCTTTCATCACCGTTGAACCACGAATAACTAATTGACCGATTTGATTTTTACCTAATTGGTTACCTTGTTCATCGACGATAAATAGTTCGGTGTTTGGAATGGCAATACCTACACTAGTTGGTTTACTGTCAATTTTATCTGGGGGTAAATAGGTACAACGTTTGCATTCAGTCAAACCATACATCGAAAAGATGTTGGCGGTTTTAAAGATTAATTTTAAATTATCAATGTGTTTGACATTTAGTGCTGCGCCCGTATTAGTGACGCAGCGTATACTGGAAACATCATAAGAAAAAAGTTTATTATGCTGTAATAATAGGCCTACCATGCTTGGCACAACCGGTAGCACCGTTGCTTTATTAGCGGCAATTTTTTTAAGAAGTTGCGCTGGCCATATAAAGTTCTCTTCCAGTATTAATGTCGCGCCTACTGAAAAAGCCATAATCATTTGATATAGTCCATAATCGAATGAGAGAGGTAATACTGAAATGATAATATCATTTGCCATATGACTTAAATAACAATTGATGGAAGTCGATGCAGCTAACATATTGCGGTGAGTTAACATCACACCTTTTGGCTCGCCGGTTGAACCCGACGTATAGATAATGGATGCAAGATCAATATCGAGAATAGTCGAGCTAACATACTGGGTACTATACTGGCTGGTTATCGTTGAGAATGGCACTGTATTTGCTATCGCATCTATACTATCTCCTGGCAAAACAACACCTTTACCAGTGTGTCGCCATTTTTTGCTAAACCTTTTGGGACTCCGAGTCCGCCAAAAGGAGCAAAAAATTGGCGACAAGTATCGCCTGCGGCGTGCCCTC
>JABEVJ010000008.1 GCA_013043985.1 Legionellales bacterium
ACTGCACAATATGAATAACTATTGCTGGTTTTAATCGTTTCTTCTGACGCAAAATAGCTGCGTTATAAATTCCGAAAACTCATGTGTGTTGAGTATATCCAGGCAGTTTTGAAGCGTTGAGTCTCATTTTTCATAATCCATCATCGTCATCATCCCTGCAGCCTGATGGTATAACATATGACAATGAAGCATCCACATACCGGGATTATCAGTATCAAATTGTACTTTAACAGTAGAATGCGGCATAACCAGGACAGTATCCCGCATTGCACCATCTTGAACAGGTTTACCATCAATTTCTGTCACTTCAAAGACATGACCGTGTAAATGAATCGGATGCGCCATTTCCGTTTGATTATTAATAATCATTTCTACTCGATGATTGGCATGTACCAGCAGCGGGGTAATATTCGGCCACATTTGATTATTGATTTTCCATTCGTATTTTGCCATGTTCCCCTCAAGATTGACGGTCAGTGTTTCATCGATGGGTTTTTGTGGCAAAGGATGCATGGCTTTTAATTTCCACTCTTGAGAATAACTCAGTGCGCCAGCTGCTTGAGGAGCCGTCTCTGAATAATGGGGAATGGTAGTCGCATCGGTGGTCGCAAGGATAATACCTGTTTGCATTTTAGTGCCTTCACCTTGCGCTAAAATAGGATAAATGGCTTTTTTAGTGTCAGGAATAGTCACAATCAGATCAATTCGCTGACCCTCACCAATCTGAAATACTTGACCCGAGATCGGATGAATATCTTCGCCATCAGCGGCAATCAACTCAGCTTTTAATACACCACTGTTAACAAAGAAGTTGGTTGCAGAAGCACCATTGATAATTCGCAAGCGTACTTTTTCTCCGGGTTTGACACGCACAATTTCAGGGTTTTTAAGAGTGCGGTAGTTGGTAAGTAATGCGGCATAATTTACATCATTCAAGTCAGGTTTTGCAGCCATACTCTTGGTATCAGACGACATGGATTTCATCGAATCATTATTCATTTCTGCCATCGACATCGGCATATCCATGCCTTCTTTTAATTCTTTAAAAATGGTTTCTGCTGATTTGGGTGAGAAATCAGCCAGCATCATAATGACGTCGTGAGTTTTGGTTTGATCATTTGGGTCGCGAATAATCAAGGGAGCTGACAAATAACGCTGTAACTGCAAATCAGAATGCGAATGCATCCAAAAGGTACCGGCTTGTTTCAGTTTGAAATGATAAGCATATTCTTTACCAGGTTGAATGAGTGGTTGTGTTTCGGGAACACCATCCTGGCTATTGGGCATAACGAGACCATGCCAATGAATAACTGTGGGAACATTGGTTTGGTTTTTGACGATGACATTAAAATATTGTCCTTTAACTCCTTCATATCCCCATGTTCCATCAGGTTGGGAAATCCAGTATACAGGCTCTTTTTTGCCGTCTATCATGATATTTTTTTGAGTGACGATGAGTTCGATAGGTTTGGTTGGCTGTGTTTCAGTTGCGTAAGCAAAGGGCAACATTAATAGGCTGAGCATCAATGCTAAAAAAAGTTTGTTGAACATTATCCTTCAAATTCCCGTTTATCAATTTTTAAATAGGCGACTTGCTCGTCGGAGCAAACCATGACTTCAGCAACCCCTTTTACTTGCTTGAGTTTTGTTTCCAATGCATGAACAGCTTCTGGATCAGTTGCAACAGAGATTGAAATGATTTTAGAACTGAGATAGCGCAATTTTTTCATAGTCAGAGCCAACACACACCAAATGATACCTAAACCAGTGCAAAATAAAAAGAGGCTGGATGAACCAAAATGATTGTAGAGTAGCCCACCAATTGACCCACCTGCAAAAATACCTAAAAATTGCGAGCTTGAATAAATCCCCATCGCAGTGCCTTTATTACCTGCGGGGGCAATCTTTGAAACAAGAGACGGCAAACTGGCTTCCAAAAAGGTAAATGCAGTAAAAAAAAGGCATAAAATAAGGCTAACATTGAAAATATTTGGTTTAATCAATAAAAAGAGGGCTTGGGTCAGTGTGAATAAAAAAATAGCACCGATAAAGAAAGGTTTCATTAAACGATTTTTTTCAGCCACCATGATAAATGGAAGCATGAGAATAACGGATATAAGTAAAGTTGGGAGATAGATTTTCCATTGACCATCTGCAGAAATACCTGTTGTTTGTGTAAGAATGAGTGGAAGAATCACAAAAAGTGCCATCAAGACCGCATGAGAAGTAAAAATCCCAAAATTCAGACGCAGCAACTCTGGATTGGTTAATACTTGTTTAAATTGTCCCAAAACAGTTTCACTGTCTCGATGAATACTTTGCTTTTTAGGTGTTGGAACACTATAACGCAACATAATGATGCCAAAGCTTGCAAGCAAGGCAGTTAACCAAAAAATACCGGATAAACCAAGATAACGATTCAGAAAAGAACCCAGGATCATTGCCAGCATAAATGAAAGCCCAATGGTCATTCCAATGATTGCCATTGCTTTCAGACGATTCTCCTCATTGGTATTATCGGCCGCCAAGGCAATCAGGGTGCTACCAATGGCACCCGCTCCTTGAATCGCTCGCCCAATGATGATTCCATAAATAGAATGAGAGAGGGCGGCAATGACACTACCAATAATAAACACGATTAAACCGAACACAATAACTGGCTTGCGGCCAATACGATCGGAGATCATCGCGAAAGGAATTTGCAGCAAGGCTTGAGTGAGTCCATAGATTCCCAGGGCCAAACCGATGAGTGTAGGTGTGGCTTGTTTCAGACTAGGCAAGTAAAGACTGAAAATGGGTAAAATCATAAACAAACCAAGCATACGGAAAGCATAAATGCTGGCAATTGAGAGGGTGCTTTTTCGTTCTTGTGGTGTCATGAGTTGTATCTTTGTATTCTATAAATCCCGAAATATGAAACGCTTCGAGTATCGAGTATATAGTCTCCGCGTTTGAGATCGCGAGTTTCTAAAATATTTTTGAGCACTCGATGTCATTCCGTACGAAAGCCGCGTGCGTAGGTGATAGAGTAAACAGAGAGTTGTACGGCTGGAGATACGGAACCTAAGTGGAAATAGTGAAAAA